>CAYOEE010000072.1:0-7324 GCA_964402935.1 uncultured Alistipes sp.
GCAATCGAGTGGGCGCGACGGGGCGAGTCCTGAATACAGAACACCTTCACGTTGTAACCCAGCTCACCGAGCGAGGCGGCAGCCGCGCCACCACCCAGACCCGTACCGATCACGATGATGTCGAGCTTACGTTTGTTGGCCGGGCTCACGACCTTGATCGCGGCCTTGTGGTTGCTCCACTTGTCGGCGAGTGCGCCGGCAGGAATTTTAGCATCTAATTTGAAAGCCATATCTGTTTGTGTTTTGTTTGTTCTTGATAGGGTAGATTAGCAAGCACCGCAGCAACCGCAGAGCGAACGAACGTAGAATACGATCACCACAGCCGCAAAACCTGCGAAGATGAGCGTCGAAATGATCGTGGCGAGGCACTTCAGGCGGGGATACCAGGTGTCGTTGGCCCAACCGGCGGTCTGGAACATCGACCAAACACCGTGCGAGAGGTGGAACCAAAGGGCTACGAACCAGATGAGGTAGAGCACCACGTTGTACCACTGCGAGAAGGTGTAGGCGATCAGCGCAGCACCGTCCGTGGCGGCGATCATCTGACCACCAACCTCCGACTCATGGCCACCGAGGATCTCCACAAGCTGCATCTTGGCCCAGAAGTGCGAGAGGTGCAGCAGCAGACCTACGAGCACGATCACGCCCAATACGAGCATGTTCTTCGAGGCCCACGAAACACCCGGCTCCTTGGTCTCGACAGCGTAGCGCTGCTGACCACGAGCGCGGTAGTTGTTGATCGAAAGGATCAACGCATAGGCGAAGTGCACTACGACCAGCGCAGCCAGACCGGCCGTACCCACGAGGGCGTACCAGTTGGCACCGAGCAGTTCGCAGATCATGTTGTACGCCTCGGCCGAGAAAAGGGCCGTGAGGTTCATGGACATGTGGAAGAGAATGAAGAGCACCAGGGCGCAACCCGAAATACTCATCACCAGCTTCTTACCTACCGATGAATTGCAAAGAAAACAGTTCATAATGTGTAAAATTTGTTATTTTTGTGAATGATTTTGCATATTTCGCCTACAAAGATAATCATTGTTTGCGGAATAACAAGAGAAAACCCCATTAAAAGTAGGTGTAGAGGTGGATAAAAACAAGATTCGTGCTGCGATGCGTCGGTTGAACCGCGCCTTAAGCACTGCGCAACGTGAGGCCTTTTCACGGGCGATTTTTCGAGCGGTGGAGAACCATCCGCGCTTTCGACAAGCCGAGGTTGTCGCGGCCTTTTGTGCCCTCACCGACGAACCCGCCACCGAGGCGGTTCTGCGTCGTTGGATCGAGCATGGGAAAAGGGTTGCCGTGCCGCGCGTCGAGGGTGATACGATGCGCTTTTTCTACTACGATCCGATGAGGTTGCAGCGCGGCTCGTTCGGCATCGAAGAGCCGAGCGACGAGGCGGAGTTATGCCCGCCCGCCGAGATTGAGTTGATGATCGTTCCCGGGGTCGCCTTTACCGCCTCGGGCGACCGCATGGGGCGCGGTCGGGGATATTACGATAAGTATCTGTCGCAACGCGATTTTCGGGGCTATACGATCGGCGTCGGCTATGCCCATCAACTGCTTCCGTTGCTCCCCACCGAGGAGCACGACGTAAGGCTCGATGAGGTGATAGTTGAAAGTTGAGAGTTGAAAGTTTTTTATCGTGCTTTGAGCCGCTCAACGAAAAATTGGGAGATAGCCTTTACCGGTGGCTATCTCCTTTTTGTTGAGCTAACTCTTAACTCTTAACTTTCAACTTTCAACTCTCAACTTTACATGATTGGTAGCCACACAAAGACCATCGCATCCCACAGTGCGTGCGAGAGGACGATGCCCGTGAAGCGGTCGGGGAAGTAGCGGTAGAGGAAGCCCCAGGCAGCACCGCAAACCAGCGAGGCCATTACCAGCATAAAGTTGCAGGAGGGAACGTGTACGAGCGTATAGCCGGCCGTGGCGATCAGGTAGCCACGATTCAATCCCCACTTTTTGCTCATGCGCTCCTGCACATAGCCACGCCAGAAAATCTCCTCGGCCGGACCGATCAAGAAGAGCAGCAGAAGCGAGAGCACCCAAGGCGATTCGCCCTCCTTGATGCCGTAGATCAGATCTACCTGAGGGCGGGCAAAGGAGAACATCCACGACGAAAGTTTGTCGCCCACCCAAAATACGCCCCACAGTACCAGTGCCACCACGATACCGAAGAGAAGGTTGCGCCCGTCGAATTTCAGCCGATTCCACCACGCAGGGGCAAAGAGGGTGGCCAACGAGCAGAGAATCAGGGCCGAGCCGGCCATCATCTGCCAAAAATCAAAACGCGGAGCGGTGAGAGGCGAGAACATCAGCGTCCACAGCAACAGGGCTACCGCCAACGAAAAGTAGAGTCGTTTCATCGCAGCACCATATCAACAAGGAACGAAATTGAGAGCACCACGGCAAAGAGCATCTGTGTTTGAGCCGAGCGCTGGTCGAGGTCGGCGATCTCGGCGATGTCGCCCGTATCCTTATATTCACGCATCGATCGCGTGTTGCGGATAGCGAAGCGCATGACGAAGGTGACCAGGAGCGAGAGCCAGGGGAAGATGCCGAAGGGGATCAGCAACACGACCCAGGCAAAGGGGCAGAGTTGCTCGAGTGTGTAGAGCACAGCCGAGGCCTTGACTCCCATACCCATCGCCATCGTGCGGATATGGGCTTTGCCGTCGGTCTTTGCATCGCGGGTATTATTGGCGTGCAGGATGGCATCGACCAGGAGCGCCACGGGGAAGGCTACCCACAGCACCCGCCAATCAATCACACCCACCGCGACCCACGAAGTTCCGAGGGCGGGGAGCAGACCATAGGCCAGGACGATGACCAGGTCGCCCAGAGCGCGGTATTTCAGGGGCGGGTAGCAGAGCGTACAGATTACACCGCCAAGGCCGATCCAGAGCAACCCCCAGCCCGTCGTGTAGAGCATCCAAAGGCCGATCACCACACCCGGTGCAAGCAGTCCGAATGCGAGGTTGCGAATCTGTTTGGGCGTAAATTGTCCACTTTTGATCGTCTCGATGCTGATTGCACCCTCCACCGTATCGACACCGCTCTTGAAGTCGCAGTAGTCGCTCCAGGTGTTGCCGGCGGCGTGGAAGAGAATGATACCGAGGACGGCCAATGCACCGTTGGTCCAATTGACGGCTCCCGTCATCCATTCGAGATAAACCAGCACGACGATAACCGAGAGTGCGGAGGCTGTAAAGGACCATGGACGCGTGGCGAAAAACCAATCTTTCAGGGTGTTTTTGTGTTGCATAGTGTTTATGGTTTTGTTTCGTTGTCAAAGTATTGCTTGATCTTGCGAGCCTTGGCCTGCCCGACAACACCGGCCAGCTCCTCAATGTGGGCCGTGCGCACCTTCTCCACGGTGCGGAAGTGGGTGAGGAGTGATTGGATGCTCTTTGTGCCGATGCCGTCGATTTGCTCCAGCTCGCTGTGGATGAAATCTTTGCTGCGCTTCTGGCGATGGAACGTAATGCCGAAGCGGTGCGCCTCGTCGCGGATGTGGCAGACCACCTTCAGAGGCTCTCCCGTGCGCGAGAGGTAGTAGGGCATCGGGTCGTGGGGGAAGAATATCTCCTCGATGCGCTTCGCCAGACCGACGATCGGCACCCGATTTTCAATCCCCAGCGCACACAACACCTCGTAGGCGCTCGAAAGTTGCCCCTTGCCGCCATCGACAATAATCAGGTCGGGCAGCTCCTGTCTCTCCTCCAGAAGGCGCGAGTAGCGACGATAGACAATCTCGCGCATCGAGGCGAAATCGTCCGGCCCTTCGACCGTCTTGATATTGAAGTGGCGATACTCCTTGCGCGAGGGCTTGCCATCGCGGAAGACGACGCACGAGGCGACGGGGTACGAGCCTTGGAGGTTCGAGTTGTCGAAACACTCGATGTGGCGCGGCTGCTCCTTGAGGTGCAGCTCCTTGCGCATCGCCTCCATCAGGCGTTCGGTATGGCGTTCGGGGTTCTTGATTTCGAGGTTTTTGAGTTGCTCGGCACGGTAGATGCGGGCGCTCTTTTGCGAAAATTCGAGTAGCTCGAGCTTCTCACCCCGCTTCGGTACGGTGAAGGTCACTCCGTCGAAAAGTAGGGTAGTCGAGGGCATGAACGGCACAATCACCTCCTTGGCCAACTTACCGTCGGCGAGGCTCTCGACAGCGTGCTGAATGGCCAGCGTGAGCATATCGGCCTCCGAGGCCTCGACACCCGTCGTAAGGCGCAGGGTCGTCACGCCGACAATCGAGCCGTGGCGGATGCGGACGAAGTTACAGAAGGCCACATCGTCGTCCACCAGGAGTGAAAAGACATCCACATCGCTGAGCTTGGCGCTTACGATGACCGATTTCGAGGCGTAGTTATCCAGCGCATCGAGGCGCTGTTTATAGTGTTGTGCCTGCTCGAACTTCAGCGTCGCGGCCGCCTGCTCCATCTCGTGCGTAAGGTATTGACGCACAGGGCGCAGGTCGCCCTTCAGGATGGCGTGCACGAGGGCGAGTTGTTCGTCGTACTCCGCCTCGCTCTGCGTGCCGATGCAGGGCCCTTTGCAGTTGCCGATGTGGTATTGCAGGCAGACGCCGTATCGTCCGCGGGCAATGGCCTGGGGCGAAAGGTTGAGTTTGCAGGTGCGGAGTGGAATCACCTCACGGATAAACTCCAGCAGGCTGCGCTGCATCGAGATCGAGCTGTAAGGGCCGTAGTACTGCGATCCGTCGCGGATCACCTGGCGAGTCGATTGCACGCGCGGGAAATGTTCGCGTCGCACGACAATCCAGGGGTAGGTTTTATCGTCTTTTAAGAGGATGTTGTAACGCGGTTGCAGGCTCTTGATGAGCGAGTTCTCCAAAAGGAGGGCATCCTGCTCCGTATCGACCACGATGTGGCGTATCTCGTGAATCTGCTTCACCAAAACGCGCACCTTGGCCGAGTGCTCCTTGCTCTCGACGAAGTAGGACGCGACGCGCTTACGCAGGCTCTTGGCTTTGCCGATATAGATGATCGTCCCCGTGCGATCCACAAATTGATAGACCCCCGGGTTGAGCGGCAAGAGTGCCACCTGCGCTTTGAGTGCTTGTTTGTCGGCATTCATCATCGACAAAGATACAAAAAAGCGGGGAGAAAACAATCCTCCCCGCCGTCGAATATCGTTTTTGAACTATTTCTCGTACTCCTTCGAAAGCTCCTCGGCACGCTTGATGGCCTTGTGGATGTGGTCCAGGACATTCTCCTTGCCCACCATCTTGACAATTCCACCGCGCTCGATCTCGTGGTAAACCGACTCGTTCACACCCGAGAGAATGACGCGCTGCCCCTGCTTTTGCGAGGCCTCGATGAAGATTTCGAGGTTGTGCAGACCCGTGGCATCGATGAACGACACCTTGCGCATACGCACAATGCGGATCGGCTCGGCATCGCGCATACGGGCCAGCTCCTCGAACTTGGTGGCAATGCCGAAGAAGAACGGTCCGTCGATCTCATAAACCTCCGTGTGGGCGGGGATCGTCAGACGCTCGTCGCGCTCACCGTCGTGGTGAACCTCCAACTCGTTGTGCAGAACCGAGATATGCGTATTCTCCATGATGCGCTTCATGAAGAGTACGATGGCCATCAAAAGACCCACTTCGATGGCGATCGTCAGGTCGAAGATAACCGTAAGGAACAAGGTCGTGAAGAGCACCAGCACGTTCGATTTCTCTTGGCGGCACATCGAACGAATCGTGCGCCAACCGCTCATGTTGTACGACACCATGATCAGCACACCTGCCAGGCAGGGCATCGGAATAGCACCCACCAGACCGCCCAGGAAGAGGAGCACCATGAGCAGCACGACCGTATGCACGACACCGGCCATGGGGGTGCGACCCCCGTTGTTGATGTTGGCCATCGTGCGGGCAATGGCGCCCGTGGCGGGAATACCGCCGAAGAAGGGAACCACCACGTTGGCAATACCCTGACCGATCAGCTCCGTGTTCGAGTTGTGGCGATCACCGATCACACCGTCTGCCACCATGGCCGAGAGGAGCGACTCGATAGCGCCCAGCATGGCAATCGTGAAGGCTACGGGCAGCAGCTGCTGAATCGACTCGAAGGAGGTCAAGGCGCTCAAATCGGGCATCGTGAGCGACGGAAGCCCCGACGGCAACTCATACAGATCGCCGATCGTCTTGATCGAATCGACCCCCGCGAACTGCTTCAGCGCCCAGCACAGGAGCGTCATCAGCACGATGGCGGCCAGCGAGCCGGGGATTTTCTTCGAGATTTTCGGCGTGTAGCAGATGATCAGAATGCTTAGCAGACCCACTCCGAAGGCCCACCAATTGATCTGCCCGATATGCTGGAAGTAGCAAATCCACTTGTCGATGAAGTTGGCCGGCACGTCCGCGATTCCGAGGCCGAACAGGTCGTTCATCTGGGTCGAGAAGATCGTGATGGCAATACCGCCCGTGAAGCCGATGATGATCGGGTAGGGCATGAATTTGATGATCGTGCCGAGTTTGAACAACCCCATGATAATGAGGATGATGCCCGCCATGATCGTGGCGATGGCCAGGCCACCTAATCCGAATTGCTGGATGATGCCGTAGATGATGACGATAAAGGCACCCGTCGGACCACCGATCTGTACCTTCGAACCGCCGAAAACGGAGATCAAAAGGCCGGCAATGATAGCCGTTACAAGACCCTCGGTCGGGCCGACACCCGAGGCGATACCAAAGGCAATGGCCAACGGAATGGCCACGATACCGACAATAATACCGGCCATTACGTCGCGTGTAAGGTTCTCTTTGTTGTACGTTCGCAGGCAACTCAAAAGTTTGGGTTGGAAGTCGATAGCACTGCGTAATTTCATACGAAATTCGAAATTAAAAAATTTTATTAACCTAACTTTCAGCCGCGAAGATAGAAAATATAATTCTTAATTCAAAATTTAGAATTTAGAATTATTAGCTGTCAGCGGTCAGCAATCAGCTGTCAGCTATTGATTTTTGTAGAGAGGAAAGAGATAACTTTGCGATTAAGGCGAGCGCAGAGGTCGCTTGCGGACTTTGCTGAGCCGAAGCAAAGTTGAGTCACTGAATGTGGGTCAAAGAGCGAAGAGGAGAGATTAAAGATACTAAAGATATTAAAGAGAATCGTCATCCTGCGTGAAACGAAGAATCTCTCTTGTCGCATACGGACTGAGTAGAGATCATTTGCTTCGCGCAAGATGACGATTTTTGATGAGGCTTATAGCCTCCTTTTGGGGATTGGTGCTTTTTTAGAAGCTGTTTAAATTTGTTTGCGAAATGATTTTACAGCTTTTTTGTGGC
>CAYOEE010000073.1:0-7138 GCA_964402935.1 uncultured Alistipes sp.
TAATAGCCACAAACCAGCTTATAAAATAATTTCGTAAACAAATTCAAACAGCTTCGAAAAGCAAACAACACTTGCCGAAAATGCGTTTTCGACATACCATACTACAACTTGCCTTCATCTTGGGCGGGGCTTCCGGCTCCGCCCTGATGGCGCAATCGCTGCCGAGTTACGATTGGAGCGAGGTGCATGATGTGGAGCTCTCGCACGGCTGGCTGCATAGCGAGAATGCGTCAGGTCTTACAACCCTTGCACCTGCGTTGCGTCGCTCGGCTGTGCAGCTTTACTTCAAGAGCGAGGAGGGCGATCTGCACAACCACTACGAAAGTTCCGATCCGTTGGAGTTTGGCGCGGAGGCGACCTCCTATTACCGTTTTTCGGAGCGGGTAGCTTCGTGGGGTGAGATGCGCTATCGCAACCAGCGGGGTAACCGAATGAGCGGCTCGTATTTCATCGACCCGACACATACGCCGTTCGATCTGGTGGAGCTGACGGCGGAAAACGCCGGCGAAAAACGCTACGAGGAGTATCATGTGGCGGGCGGAATCGGTGCGCAACTGCAGCGCTCCGTGGCCGGTGGCGTGAAGATCGACTACACGGCTGCCAATTACGCCAAGCGAAAAGATTTGCGCCACACCAATTCGCTGATGGATCTAAGTCTGACCGTAGGCCTGAAGTTTAATTTGGGTAGCAAGGTCGATTTGGGAGTCGACTACGCCTATCGTCGTCGCAACGAAACGCTCCTGCTGAGCATCTACGGCAAGACCGACAAGACCTACTTCTCGCTACTCGATTATGGGGCATTTTTCGGCAAGCAGGAGACCTTTGGAGAGGTGGGCTATACGAAGCAGAACGAGACGAAGCCCCTCTTCGAGCAGTATCATGGCGGGGCTTTGCAACTTGTGTGGCGCATCACGGATGGGGTAGCGTGGTTTAACGAGGCTCACTACCGCCTTCGTGACGGATCGTATGGCGAAGACTCGCCCTCGACGGTGGTTTATGCTACGCACGACGGATCGGAATGGGGCTATAAAACCCGCTTGACCATCCGCGCAAAGCGTCATCAGCACACCCTCGCAGCCGATTTTGCCACGCGTTCGGTCGATAACCACGAAAACCTCTATGCCTACCGCAACGAGGAGACCGGACGCGATTGGGTCGATTACCTCGGTAGCCGCGATGTGGGCAAAAAGGAGCACGAAACGGCGCAGGTGCGCTATACGGGGCGCTTCGATGTAAAAGAGGGGTTGCCGAAGTGGAGCTTAGCCGTTGGGGGTAGTTACGATCACCGCCTGACCCGCGCCACGAACTATCCCGATTACCGCAAGCAGGACATTGCCTGGTGGCGCATGACAATCACCGCCAAACGCAACTTCCAACGCACCCTGAATCGTTACAGCATCGGCTTGGAGGCCGGCTTGGGTGGCGGCCTGGGCGATCCCTCGAAGGATGGGCGCCATGCGACCTCTTCCGAGAGCCAAACCTTGAGCCGCACGCTCGACGAACGGCTGATGCAGGAGTTTGAATACCTGACGGCCATGCAGTGGCGAGCCGGATTGCACTTGGGCTATATGCGCATTGTCGGCAAAGCGGGCATCCGCTGCTTTGTAGAGGGTGAATACCACTACGGCCAAGCGCGCGATGTCGCGTATTTGGGAAACGGACTGCGCCACCGAGCCACGATGCGCATCGGTTGCCACTTTTAACAAGACAAAAGCAAGAACAAAAGCTAATTTAATACTTTAACACCATGAATTTTAAACACATTTTCACGATGATGGCCGCCGCACTGATGCTGACAGCTTGTGGTGGCAACACAGCCAAGAACAACTCGACGAACAAGGCCACGGAGGCGGCAACCGCCACGCTCGACATCGACGGCCTGCTGGCCGATGCCGCCACGCTTGTCGGTCAGGAGGTGGAATTCGAGGGTATCTGCACCCATATCTGCAAGCACGGTGGTACGAAAATTTTCCTGATGGGCAGCGACGATAAGCATACGCTGCGTGTCGAGGCTGCTGCGCTCGGTTCGTTCAGCCAGCAGTGCGTGAACAGCATCGTCAAGGTTAAGGGTACGCTTGTGGAGGATCGCATCGACGAAGCCTATCTGCAACGCTGGGAGGCATCCGTAGCTGCCGCTACAGCCAAGCAACACGGTGAGACGGAGGCCGGTTGCGACACGGAGAAGGCCGCGCGTGGCGAGACGGGTAACACCGTAGCGGGGCGTATTGCCGACTTCCGCGCCAAGATTGCCGCCGAGAAGGAGGCTACGGGCAAGGAATACCTCTCGTTCTATCATGTGGATGCAAGCTCGTATGAGATTCTCGAGTAATCAGCTAAGAACTTTCTGCCGAACGATTCACCGCGAGCTATCGTTTTTCTTCTCCGGTATGGTGTTAATCTACGCCATATCGGGGATTTACATGAATCACCGCGACACGATCAATCCTCACTATACCGTTACGCGCACCGAGCTTCAGCTGGGCACGTTGCCCTCGGACGAGGAGCTTGATCGCACGGCCGTCGAGGCCCTTTTGGCGCGTGCCGAGGTGAGCGAACGCTACACGAAACACTACTTTCCGCAGGAGGGGCATTTGAAGGTCTTTCTGAAGGGTGGCTCCTCGTTTGAGGCCGACCTTGCGACAGGCAAGGCGCTCTATGAGTCGCTCCGCCGCCGACCGATCGTAAGCACCATGACCTCGCTCCACTACAACCCGGGGCGTTGGTGGACCTGGTTTGCCGATACGTTTGCCGTGGGGCTGATCATCATTACCCTTACCGGCATCGTGATGCTCAAAGGGCGACGCGGATTGTGGGGCAGGGGAGGCCTCGAACTCGCGGCGGGCATCCTGCTTCCGATACTCTTGTTGTTGTTAAGTTAAAGCCTACTACAAAAAAGATGAATAATGTTATTGAATGTCGCAACCTGACGCACTACTACGGCAAGCGACTGATTTATGAAAACCTATCGTTCGATGTGCCGCAGGGGCGCATCCTCGGCCTCTTGGGTAAGAACGGTACGGGTAAGACCACCACGATCAACATCCTCAGCGGTTTTCTGCAACCCCGCTCGGGCGAATGTCGCATCTTGGGCGAAAAGATTGGTGAGATGAATCCCCTCACACGTCGCAAGATCGGTCTGTTGATCGAGGGGCATGTGCAGTATCAGTTTATGACCATCGACGAGATTGAGCGTTTCTACGCCTCGTTCTATCCCAACTGGAAACGCGAAGCCTACTACGAACTGATGAACCGCCTGAAGGTCGCACCGCGCCAGCGCATCAGTCGTATGTCGTGCGGTCAGCGTTCGCAGGTCGCCTTGGGTTTGATCTTGGCACAAGACCCCGAGGTATTGGTATTGGACGACTTCTCGCTGGGACTCGACCCGGGCTATCGTCGGCTCTTTGTCGATTACCTGCGCGAATATGCCAAGGCCGAGAATAAGACCGTCTTTCTCACCTCGCATATCATCCAGGATATGGAGCGATTGGTCGATGACTGCATCGTGATGGACTACGGAAAAATCCTGGTACAGATGCCCGTCGAGGAGCTGCTGAGCAAGATGCGTCGCTACACGGCCTCCGCACCGGAAGGATTTACGTTGCGCGATACGGAGGGCATCTACAACCCCTCGATGATTCGTTCGACGATCGAACTCTACTCGATGGACGAGGAGGTAACCCTGCGTGCACGCCTCGAAAAAGAGGGGCTGCGGAATGTAACGGCAGAACGCCTCACACTGGAGGATGCCTTTATTGGTTTAACCGGAAAATACTAACTTACCTATGCTGAAAGCTTTGTGTTATAAAGAGTGGATCAAGACCTGCCGGTATGGTCTGTTGGCGCTCGTGGTTTCGACCGGTTTTGCAGGCTATGCCATGTTGCGCATGAGCCGTGTTGTGACCCTCAAGGGTGCCGAGCACCTTTGGGTGGTGATGTTGCAGCGCGATGCCATCTTCGTCGATCTGTTGCAGTTTGTTCCCCTGGTGTTGGGTTTGGCGCTGGCCATCGTGCAGTTCGCCCCCGAGATGCACCATAAATCCTTCAAACTGACCCTGCACCTTCCCGTAAAGGCTTCGCGCGCCGTATTGACGATGCTCCTTTATGGCGTGGCAGCCTTGGCGGTGATCTTCCTGCCGGCTTGGGGGCTGATGGTTGGCTATTTGCAGTCGATCCTGGCAACCGAGCTGTGGCAGCACATCCTGCTCAGTGCCGCCCCGTGGTATTTGGCCGGCTTTGCTGCTTACCTCTTAACGGCATGGGTGGCCTTGGAACCGACATGGAGCCATCGCGTGGTCGATACGCTCATCGGCCTACTCACGCTGCGCATCTACTTCCTCGCACCTGCCCCCGAAGCCTACAACGATTTTCTGCCGTGGCTGGTCGTAGCTACGCTGTTGCTCGGATTGCTCACCATGCGTTCGCTGACCCGTTTCCGCGATGGCCGACAAGACTAACTAAAAATAGAAGATTGACTATGTTACGACTGAGTAAATTGATATTTTGGGGGCTGGTGGCCCTCCTTGCCTTGTGGCAACTGCCGTGGTGCTACAACTTCCTGACAGCCGAATCCTACTCCACGCCCTTTACGCTTTACAGCTCGGTGGCGGGTGATTTCGCCATGCTGGAGCGGGGCGAAGACAAACAGATGCGCTACACCGACCGCAGTGGCCGCGATTTTACCGAAGAGCAGTTCGACTCGATTCTGCCGACCTTCTACTACCGACAGTTGGTGACCGATGATCGCTTCCCCGACTCGATCTGCGGAGTGGCTGTTACGCCCCGCCTGATTCAACAAAACAGCTTTACGATGCGCCTCAATCCTTCGGATATCAACAAGGCGCAGATTGGCCTGCAACAGCTTCTGGAGTCGATGTCGGGACGCGTCGATTTGGAACTGCCCGACGATGTGTTCCGTGTGACGGATCAGGGAATCGAGTTCGTGAAGATGGCCACCAACAGCCTCGACGAGGAGAAGAGCGCCCGCTTCACGGAGATGATGCTCCGCAAAGGGTTCCGCTTTCCGGCGCACCGCCTTTCGGGCAATCCGACCGATCGCAAGGAGTACGACGAGGGGTATGTGGTGCTTGATGCCGACCGTCGCCTCTTCCACCTCAAGCAGACAAAGGGGCGTCCCTATGTGCGCGCCATCGAACTGCCTGAAGGGATGACAGCCGAACGTCTCTACATCACGGAGTTCCCCTCACGGCGCACGCTCTGTTTCGTGGTCGATACGGAGGGTGGCTTTTGGGTCGTTGAGCGCGATTACCGGGTGGTCAAGACGGGAATTCCTGCATTCAAACCCGAAACGGAGTCAATGCTCCTTTTTGGTAACCTCTTCGATTGGACGGTGAAGATTACCGACGAAAACTCGGAGCGCTACTACGCCCTCGACGGCACAGATTACCACCTCCTCGATACGATGAGCTATCCGCTTCACCGACGCGGTATTCGAGGGCTGAAATTCACCTCCTCGAAAGACCGATTCGTCAAACCGCGCTTCTAAGCATAAATTGAAGACCTACAATAGAAATTGTCTAACAAGGTGATTTTGGCGTCACGCTCGTCCTCAAAATCACGCTTGTTATACAACTTCTACCCGAAAGGGCGTGCCCATAAAACTTGTTGGACACGCCCTTCTTGTTGAAGGGGCATAAAACCGGAGGGAATTATTAGAGTTTTATCGCGTTTTTTCTCTTTTCGATAAATAAATCGTACCTTTGTTGTATCTAAAACGACGATCCGAACGATGCAACGCTATAAACTACTTATTGTCTTACTGATGCTGATCGCGGGCCTCACGCTCACGATTCGCTCCTGCCAACCCGCCTCGGAAAGCCACATCCTCACCGAGGAGGAGATCCGCTACCGCCTGAACGACTCGCTGCGCAACGCCTATTGCGATTTCCCCGAAACGGAGCGCATGGAGCGTTACCTGACGAATTGGATGTGTCGCTACAACATTCGGGGCGCACAGCTCGCCATCATGGACAACGAGCGACTGATCTACGCCAAGGGCT
This sequence comes from uncultured Alistipes sp., assembly GCA_964402935.1. Lineage (GTDB taxonomy): Bacteria > Bacteroidota > Bacteroidia > Bacteroidales > Rikenellaceae > Alistipes. The sequence goes on from CAYOEE010000073.1 coordinate 6,018, forward strand.
TCGGCTGGGCCGACCAAGCGGACAGTATCGCTCTCGAAGCGGGCGACATCATGCGCATCGCATCGGCCTCGAAACTCATCACGGCCATCGGCGTCATGAAGCTCTGCGAGGAGGGAAAACTCACCACCGAAAGCACGGTATTCGGGCCGGAGGGAATCCTAAATGACTCCATTTTCCTCGCCTACAAGGACAAGCGCGTGCCGAAAATCACCGTTCACCATCTGCTGAACCACACGTCGGGCTTCAGCCGTCGCATGGGCGATCCGATGTTTCGTTCGGCCGACCTGATTCGCTGGACGGGGAGCAACCGCAAACTGACGGAGGATGAAGTGATTGCCTTTCAATTAGGCTTGCGCCTGCGCGACAATCCGGGCGGTTCGGCCCAATACTCGAACGTGGGCTACCTGGTACTTTCGCGCGTCATCGAGAAGGCCTCGGGCATGACCTACGAGGATTACATCCGCAAGCACGTCTTGGAGCCTGCCGGCTGCTACGATATGCAGATTGCCCGCAACTTTCACCACGAGAAACATCGTCGCGAAACGACCTACTACGGTCATGCACCGGAGGATCTGATCGAGTCGTATGACGGTTCGGGGATGATGCGTCCGCGCGAATACGGCGGTCACAACATCGAGGGTCTGCAAGGGGCCGGCGCCTGGGTCTGCTCGGCGGCCGAGCTGTTGCGCCTCGTGGCCTCGATCGACGGAAAGCCCGGTGTGCCCGATATTTTGTCGAAGGAGAGCATCCAAAAGATGATCACGCCCTTGCGCAAGGGCGATTTCCCCTACGGATGGGCGCGTATGCAGTCAAAGGGCGGGGTATTGACCCGCACGGGTACGATGTCCGGCACCTGCGCCTACATCAAGAGCCGCCCGGGAGGCATAAGCTATGTGCTGATTACCAACACTTCAAGCTATCGCGGTGCTTCGTTTACGAACCGCATCGGCCAAACGATCGACAACGCCCTGACGCGCGTCAAAGAGTGGCCCGACGGGGTGGATCTCTTTACCGAAACACCGAAAGAGAGTTGAAAGTTGAAAGTTGAAAGTTGAAAGTTGAGAGTTAAAAGTTAGCTCAACAAAATGGGAGATAGCCACCGGTAAAGGCTATCTCCCATC
>CAYOEE010000074.1:0-7137 GCA_964402935.1 uncultured Alistipes sp.
GCCATATTCCCTTCTTCGACAACGAGATTATCTGCTCGTGCGGTAAGAAGGGTTGCCTGGAGACCGAGGTGTCGGGTATCGCCATCGAGGAGAAGATGTGCCGCGAGATCGAGAAGGGCGTGAATACGATCCTGCGCGAGCAGTATGCCCAGCGGAAGACGATCCACATCGACGACATCATCGCCGCCGCGAAAAACGACGATAACCTCTCGATCGAGCTGATCGAGGAGGCGGGCGAGAAGGTCGGCAAGGCCGTGGCCTTCCTGATCAATACGTTCAACCCCGAGACGGTAATCGTGGGAGGTAACCTCGCCATGGCGGGCGACTACATCATGCTGCCCCTGAAATCGGCCACGAACAAATATTCGCTCAACCTGGTCTATAAGGATACGAAGTTCCGCCTCTCGAAGATGTCCGAGAATGCCGGTGCGTGGGGTGTGGCGATGTTGATCCGTAATAAAATCATCGGTCTGTAACGATGCACATCGAGGGGGAGAAGGTCTGCCTGCGTGCTGTTGAGCCGGAGGATGTGGAGCTGATGTATCGCTGGGAGAATGACCCGACGATTTGGGCCGTGAGCGGGACGATTGCCCCCTTTTCGCGCCACCAGCTGCAACGCTTCCTCGATGAGCAGCAGTTTGATCTGCAACAGACCCGCCAGCAACGCCTCATCATCCAGACGCGCGATGAGGGGCGTGCCGTGGGTGCGTTGGATCTCTTTGAATTGGATTTGTTGAACCGTCGAGCCGGAATCGGTGTCTTGATTGCCGAGCCCTCGGATCGAGGGCGGGGTTATGCCAAGGATGCCGTGGAGGCGGTTGTGCGCTATGCCCGTGAGGTGCTGGGGCTGAGTCAGCTCTGGTGCAACGTGGGGGCGGATAACACGGCCAGCCGAAAGCTGTTTGCCGCCTGCGGCTTTGCCGAGTGCGGCACAAAACGGCAGTGGCTTTGGTCACCCGACGGATGGCAGGATGAGGTTTTTATGCAAAAGATATTTGCGTAAACGTTGAAAGAGCGAGGAGAAAAGTTAGCATTCAAAATTACTGCCGGTGCGATAACTTTGATGCAGCCTTTTGGTTGCCCGATGAGCAACTGATTTGAAAATGAATTACCACGCCTTCTCAAGCGAGCTTGGAGGTGGGGTAATTCATTTTCAAAGCCACCTGCGGTGGCTACAAAAGGCTGAAAACAAGGGCATTTAAGGTAAACTTTCCTTAAAAATATATAGACAATCCTCCCAAACCCTCCTTTAAGTTCGCTTCGCTCCTTTTCGTTGCTTCGGCTCGGCATAGTCCGCAAGCGGCCTCTGCACTCGCCTTAGTCGCAACGTTGAGAAGGGGGACTTAGTCGCTTTGCTCCTTGGGTGGTGCTAATCACGGTTGTGGATTTCCGTTGAAATCAAAAAAATCCTATGAGGCAGTGGCCTTAGTAGCCCCAGCAGCCCCAGTCATCTTATATAAAATTGGGAGATAACCATCGGAAAGGCTATCTCCCAATTTTTACATCAGCATACTAACTCTATTTGCGTTGCTTCTGCTGCATCTCCTGCATACGCATCAGCTCCTCGTAGCGCTGCTGGAACTTCGACTTCTTGCCCTTCGATTTCTTGGCCGCATTGGCCTCCATCTGTAGGCGAATCTTGTCGTCATCGACCATGTGGCGCACGATGTAGGTCTGGGCGATGGTCAAGAGGTTCGACAACAGGTAGTAGTAGCAAAGACCACTTGCATAGCTGTTGAACCAGAACAAGAGCATGAGCGGCATCATGTAGAGCATCATGAACTTCATACCCGGCATCTGCGGCTGCGACGAGGCGGTCTGCTGGTAGTTGATGTATGAGAAGGTGAAGGTCGAGAGCACCATCAACAACGTAAAGAGCGAGACGTGATCCCCGTAGAAGGGAATCGAGAACGGCAGGTTCAGCACGCTGTCATACGACGAGAGGTCGTGTGCCCAGAGGAACGACTCGCCACGCAACTCGATCGAGGCGGGGAAGAAGCGGAACATGGCGATCAGAATCGGCATCTGGATCAGCATCGGGATACAACCACCCATCGGGTTGATACCCGCCTTCTTGTAAAGCTCCATCGTGGCCTGCTGGCGCTTCATGGCATCCTCCTGCTTGGGGTATTTGGCTGCCAGAGCGTCCATTTCGGGCTTCACCAGGCGCATCTTGGCCATTGAAACATAGCTCTTATACGTCAGCGGCGAGATAATCAGACGAATCAGCACGGCCAGGATCAGGATGATCACGCCGAACGAGTCGATGTGGTTGCGCAACAGGTCGAAGACCGGAATCACAAACCAACGGTTGATCCAGCCGAAGATACCCCAACCCAGCGGAATCACGCGCTCCAGGTAGAGCTTCTGATCCTCCTCTACCTGCACCTTGCGCAGGATCGAATAGCGGTTCGGGCCGAAATAGAAGGCCATGTCGTAACCCGTGGTCGAGGTGCTGTAAGGCAGCGACGACTGCAACATGTACTCCTTCATATAACCCGAGCCCTCCTTGGCCGTGTCGAAAGCTATCTCGGCGCCCTGCAATCCCTCCGGTACGATCAGCACCGAGGAGAAGAACTGCTGCTTGAAATCGACCCAATCGACCGTCGTCGAGGTGTCGTCATCCTTGAAGCCCTCGCTCATGCCAAGCTCCTCGATCGAATCCTCACCCACATGGTGGTAGGCCAGCGTGGTGTACATATTCTCGTTCGTGAAGCCGCGCTCGTTCTGGTAGCTCTTGCTCGACCACTCGACACCGACCGATGTCTGGTTCGAGAGCAGGGGCGAAAGACCGTTCAGGCGCACGTCGAAGTCGATCAGGTAGTCACGCTCGGGCGTTGCCGTATTATATATAAGGTAACGGAACTCCATGTCGGCACCCGCGGCAACCGGCAGACGCATCGTCACCACCTGAGCACCCTCCTCCGTGGAGAGCGGCTCGACCCGGAAAGTGTAGTCGGCCGTCTGAATCTTCAGGTCGTGGTAACCGCGACGCACAAAGAACGAAAGGCCGAAGCGCTCCCTCTCGGGATCGAACATCTGAACCGGCTCGTTGCGCTCGTCACGCGGGCCATACTTCGTGTACTCCTTCAGCTCGACGGCCTTGATCTGACCGCCTCGCGTCGTGAAGGTTATTTTCATCACGTCGTTCTCGACCGTGAACTCCTCGGCCTCGGCTGCCTCGGCTGCGGCCAGCTCCTCGCCCAACAGCTCCACACGGCGCATATAGGCGCTCTCGGCCTCCGTCACGGGCGTCTCGCCAACGTTCGAAACGGCATCACCGACCTGAGCCAGCGTGGTCGTATCAACCACCACCTCGGGCATGGTTGCAGCCTTTACCGAGTCCTGGTAGGCATTGTAGGCGGCCAGCTCCTCCTGATAACGCTTCTGCTCCTTGCCGTTGAGGTAGGCAAAGCCTACGAAGACCAACGCCAGGACGACGAAGCCTAATAGTGTCTTCTTATCCATCTTAAATGTACTTCTTCTCGCTTGTTTGAATGGTTAAACTCTCTGTTTTTTTTTCGGCTATTCGGCCTGGCTGTCGATCAGGCGGATCTTCTCGATCGTATCCTGCATCTGCGTCTTTGCCTTCTCGATGTTCTGCTTCACGTCGGCCACCAACGCCTCGGCATTCTTCGACTTGGAGAAGAACCCGATGTTGTTCTCCAGGAGGGCGATCTCCTGCTCCAGCTGGCGCACCTTGTTGTAGAGCTTCTCGCGCTCGGACTGCATTCTTCTCTCGCCACCCTTCATCGACGAAATGCGCTCCTTGAAGCGACCCATCTGACGGTCGCGCTCCGAACCGCGCAGGGTCTCGAAGAGCTTATCCACGGCCTGCTTGTAGCGCTTCTGAATCTGATCCTTCTGCTTGATGGGCACGAAGCCGATCTCGCCCCAGCGACGCTGGAAGTCGCGGATCACCTCGTAGCCACCCGCCTTGACATCGGCCGCAGCCATCTCCTCCAGCAGGGCGAGCTTCTTCTCGAGGTTCGAGGCGTGCTCATCGTCCACCGACGAGAAGTGAGCCGCCTTGCGCTCGAAGAACTTGTCGCAAGCCGAGCGGAAACGCTTCCACACCTGATCCGAGTGGCGACGCGATACGGCACCCACCTCTTTCCAGCGGGCTTGCAGGGCGATCAGCTCCTCGGTCGTCTTCTTCCAATCCTCGCTCATCGCCAGTGCCTCGGCCTGCTCGCAAAGCTCGACTTTGTGTTGCAGGTTCTGCTCCATGTCGCTCTTGACATCGGCGTAGTAGCCGCGCTTAAGCTCGAAGAACTTGTCGCACGCCGTGCGGAAACGCTCGTAGATGCGCGTGTTGTCCTTCTTGGGGGCAAAGCCGATCGTCTTCCACGTCTTCTGAATCTCGAGCAGACGATCCGAAGCCTTGTTCCACTCCTTGCGCGTGGTGAAAGGCTCGGTCAGCAACGCCTCGACCTGGGCGCACAACTCCGACTTAAGCTCCAGGTTCTTCACCTGCTCGGCCTTGAGTGTTTCGAAGTGCTCCTGGTGTTGCTTGTTGATGCGGCTCGATGCGGCCTTGAAGCGCTCCCAAAGCGACTCCTTGTACTCCATCGGCACGGGACCCGTCTCGCGCCACTCGTCGTGCAGCTTCTGCAACTTGTGGAACGCCTCCACCACCGAAGGCTCCATGACGAGCGTCTCGGCCTGCTCGCAGAGGGCGAGTTTCTGCTCGTAGTTCTTCTTCAGATCCAGGTCGCGCAGCTCCTTGTTGATCTTGATGAAGGAGTAGAAGTGCTCGACGTGCAGGTTGTAGGTCTCCCACAAATCCTTCACGTTGGCCTGCGGCACGAGGCCCGTCTCCTTCCAGCGGGTCTGCAACTCGCGGAATTTGGTAAAGGTGTGGGTCAGCGTCTCGTCCGACGAGATAAGCTCCTTGAGCTCCTCGATGATCTGAAGTTTGATCTTCAGGTTGGCCTCCTTCTCGGCATCGAGGTTGGCAATATAGTGGTCACGACGCTCGCGGTAGAGACGGAATAACTCCTTGAGGCGGCTTTCAGCCTCGTCCGTCGGTACTGTAAACGTCTCCTCCGTACCTCCTGCATCCAGATGCTGGCGACGGGCGGCCTCGACCTCGGCTCGACGGATGCGGTAGAAGGCTACCTTCAGCCCCTCGACCGTGCGACGCAACGCAGGTACGGGCTTCTCGTCGAGTTGCGCAGCGAAGTAGTCGAGCAGTTCGGCTTTGCTCTTGCCCGTAAACTCGTCATCGGCCACAGCGTTCTCGGCGGCAGCCTCCTCGGCCGTCTCCTCGCCCACCTCCAGGCCTGCCTCATCGGCGGCCAGGGCAGCCTCTTCGTCTGCAAAATCAACCTCGGAGGGGGCCTCTGCCGGCTCCTCGGTCTTCGCGGTCTCGACCTCGGGGGTCACATTCACATCTTCAGCCACGACAGCCTCGGCGGGCGTCGTCTGCACATCTTCAGCCACAGCGGGGCTGACTTGCTCCTCGGGAGCAGAAAGGGTACGATTTTCGGTAGCCATGTTCATATTCGATCCTTGGGATCGGGATTTAAGTAGTTAATGGTTTCAGGCTCGATACGCGCACGCGCTTCATGCACGCGCGCACAAAACAGCGACAAATATAGCGAAAATTCTCCTTACGGAGAAAGCTTTTAACCGAAATTTTCGTATCTTCGTCCCAAAGATCGCCCGCAAGGGGTTCGTATTTCTATGGATAACCTGCGCAAAAGCCTATGAGTCATCGTATTTTGCTCGTGGATGACGAGCCGGATATTTTGGAATTCATCCGCTACAACCTCCAACGCGAGGGGTACGAAATCCGCACCGCCTCGAACGGCCTTGAGGCCCTCGATGTTGCCGCCGCATTTCGCCCCCATCTGATCCTTTTGGATCGCATGATGCCCCACATGGACGGCGTGGAGACGTGCCGAAAGTTGCGCGAAAACCCCGCTTTGCAATCGACCCTGATTGTCTTCCTCACGGCCTTGGGCGAAGAGGATGATCAGCTCACGGGCTTCGACGCAGGGGCGGATGATTACCTCCAAAAACCGATTCCGATGAAGCTCCTCGTGAGCCGTGTGCAGGCCATCTTAAAACGCGTCAAGGAGACGGAGAAAGCGCCTGTAAACGAGCTGGATATCCACCTTGAGCCTCACCGCCATACGGTCATTTGTCGGGGTGAAGAGCATCTGCTTCCGCGCAAGGAGTTTGCCCTCTTGGAGCTGCTCATCGAGCACACCGGCCAACTCCTGACGCGCGAGGAGATCTATACCCGCATCTGGGGTCACGAGGTGGTCGTGGGCGATCGCACGATCGACGTGCATATCCGCAAATTGCGCCAAAAAATCGGCGAGGAGCATATCCACACCATCAAAGGGGTGGGGTATATGTTTGAGAAGTAATAAAGGGTGCTTAAGGTTACTTAAAGGGGCTTAAGGTTGCGTAAGGAGTTAAAACTGCCCTATAGTTTTTCTCGCCTTTTCTTGTCCCTGCAAATCCCCCATTTTGCATTTTGAATTCTAAATTTTGAATTAAAATTTGCCCGACCGCAAAATTTTGTCTACCTTTAAGGGATGATTTGTGCCTAAACGGATTTTTCACAAAAAATTACAAAATAAAAACTACTTAAAGCAATGGTTATTCTTGTATTAAATTGCGGCTCCTCGTCGATCAAGTATCAGGTGATCGATATGCAGGATGCATCGAGCAAGTTGCTCGCCAAGGGTTTGGTCGAGCGTATCGGTCTGCCGGAGGGCGATCTGACACACAAGCCCGTCGGGAAGGAGAACTTCCACGTTCAGCAGCCCATCCCCAACCACACGACCGGTATCAGCCTCGTGATGGAGGCTCTCACAAGCCCCGAGCACGGTGTGATCTCGTCGCTCGACGAGGTGAAGGCCGTTGGTCACCGCGTAGCCCACGGTGGCGAGTTCTTCCCCGCCAGCTGCCTCGTGAACGAGGATGTGAAGCAGAAAATCGAGTCGCTTTGCGTGATTGCTCCGCTGCACAATCCCGCCTCGTTGCAGGGTATCGAGGCCATCGAGACCGTTCTGCCGGGTGTTCCGCAGGTAACCGTCTTCGATACCTCGTTCCACCAAACGATTCCCGCCACGAACTACATGTACGCCCTGCCCTACGAGTACTACGAGAAGTACCGCG
>CAYOEE010000075.1:0-7136 GCA_964402935.1 uncultured Alistipes sp.
CCTATACCGTCTCGCACCACAAATCTTCGCTCCTGATTGCGGGGATGTTCTCCTTCTTCAATGCCGGCAGCGGCTCGAACCAGAGCAACCACCTCTTCAAGAGCGGTGCAGTGCATCAGGCGGTTCATCCGCGTGGCTGCAAATTTGCCAGTGGAGCCTACATCATGGCTCCGGCCCTCGAAGGGGCTTTCACGATGGTCATGGGTCACCACTCGCGCCACCACGACATCTCGGCCTTTCCCTACTCCTACCTGTTGGAGAAGGAGGAGCGCTCGTTCCTGTTGCCGGCGGTCAATCTGACCAGCTACGGCACGGTGCGCGATATCGAGAAGTGGCCCAAGCGCGACAAGCGCCGCGTGATGCGCGACGTGATCAACTTCGAAGAGCACAACCCCTACACCACGGGGTCGATGCTCCATGCGGTGGATATGCTCCACTCGATCGAGGAGATGAATCCCGACAGCCCAATCTACACCTACAACCGCGTGCAGATTCGCGCTGCCGCCCTGCAACGCGGCCTTACGCTCTACAACCGCGCCATCGTCGCTTCGCTCGGCGCCATGCTCGAACGAGGCGCTTCGACCGAGCGCTACAACGGCGCCGGACGTTGGCTCGACATGGCGGGGCAATACATTGCCAAGCAGGTCGTGGAGCAGATCGTGGAGCAGATCGAAAGCGGGGAGCTAAACTCCTTGCAGGCCATCGACAACGCCTTCCGCGTCTTCAAAGTTCACTACGACGATTATGCCCACAGCTGGGCCGAGCAGGTCTATGCCTCGCTCCTGGGGCACACCCCCTCGATCGAGGAGCTGCGCGAGGCGATCGAGGCAGGGCACAACGCCCGCGAATCGTTCCGTCGCATGACCGACACGGATCGCACGCGCGACTGCGGGGCCGATATGGCCGTCAGCTACGGCCTGGATTGCGACTCGATGGAGGAGCGCATGGCCGATTTCCGCACCGTGCGAGGTTTGAAATAAGCTAATTTAAGCGTCTAAGCAATGTATAGTCAGAGTGTCACGCACAACCGTCGTACCGCCTTTGTGCTCGCAATCGACGAGTCGGGGTCTATGGCCGAGGAGATCTCCTTTCGCGGCATCAGGACTTCGAAGGCCAAGGCTGTCTCGGTGATCACGAACGAACTTCTGTTCGAGCTGATCGAACGCGCCCGCCGCACGGAGGGTATTCGTGACTACTACGACATCGCCATCATCGGCTACTCGGGCGACAATGAAGTGCGCTCGTTGCTGCCCGACGAGGCTGAGTTGATCTCGATCGAGGAGCTGGCTCAACTGCCGGTGCGCATGACCCGGCAGACGATCGACCTAAGACTCCCCGACGGAAGCATCGCCCTGCGCGAGATCCAGACACCGGAGTGGATTGCCCCCAAGGCAGTCGGACAAACGCCGATGATCGAGGCTCTGCGCACGGTGCGCGACCTCATGGCCCGCTGGATCGCCCGCGAGGATCACCAAGAGAGCTTCCCGCCGATTGTCTTCAACATCACCGACGGCGAGGCCACGGACGGCAACGACGAGGAGCTGATCCATACCGCGCGCCAAATTCAGGCACTACACACCAACGACGGCAACGTGTTGCTGCTGCAAATCCATATCGGCACGGGGGACGAGCGCACGCTTTTCTTCCCGTCGGAGGGAGAGCCGCTCCCGATGAACCGACACGCCGGCACGCTCTACGAGGCCTCCAGCGTGCTGCCCACCTGTTTCAACGAGGCGATCCATGCCGTCAAAGGACTTGGAGCGATGCCTCCCTTCCGCGGCATGAGCTTCAACGCCTCGGCAGCCGAGCTGATCGCCATGCTTAACATCGGTTCCATCAGCGTAAAAACCGAATAGCCATGCAACACTCGATTCTCAGCTTTTCGGAGGCGCTGTTACTGCCCGAACTCTCCTTGCGTACGCTGGGTCGTGCGGAGGTGATCCTCAACGCGCAGGGGATGCCTCTGCTGCGACGTACCACGACCACCGTGGAGACCGAAATACGTCTGGAGGGGGTTCGTTACCTGCTGGTGTTGCCGCTCACGGAGCGTGAGCTACACCGCTTGGAGCGCAGCCTCAGTGCCCTTACGCGTCTGCGCCACCCCGCGCTGGCACCGATCCGCATCCTGCACGACGAGTTGCAGTGGCACCACCCCTCGGGGCAACCTTGGAGCACCTCGCTCATCCTGCAAGAGTTGCGCGGAGAGCCGTTGTGGGAGTTTTTCGGGGAGATTGAGCCGGAGCGACTTACCCAAGCGCTCCTGCAGCTGCAAGCCGACCTCGAGGCGCTCAACCTGACGCACAACAACCTCCAAAGCAAGAACCTGATTTGGGACGGGGAGCGTCTTTCGATCATACGCCCCTGGCACGCCCGCATCGGAGGCGACAAGAGCCGCGATCGGGCACAACTCGCCGAGTTAATGCCCTCGGAGATGGCAAGCGACTATCTCTCGGATTGCGAACAACCCTACACGGCCGCTCCGGAGGCGCTTTGGCGCGGGTACGAATTCGAGGGGCTGACCTGCGTAGAGTGCGCCGAGGGGTATGGTTATCTCAACGAACAAGGCGCTTGGCAGATCCAACCGCAATTCTTGTGGGCCGAGGATTTTCACGAGGGACGTGCCGTGGTGGAGACCGAGGAGGGTATGGGACTCATCAACCGCGAGGGCGCGTACATCCTGCCTCCCACCTTCGAAAGCCTGGAGTACGACTACAACAAAAGCCTCATCCATGCCCGTCGGGACGGATTGTGGGCCTACTTCGATATCACGGGCGAAGCAATTACCCCCTTTGTGCCGCTCGAAGAGCATATACTCGATGCATAAAATGAAACAACAAAAATAAATACAAGACTATGGAAAAGATTAAGACCCTGATTATCGGCAGTGGCCCCGCAGGCTACACGGCCGCCATCTACCTCTCGCGTGCCAACCTCGCCCCCGTACTCTACGAGGGTATTCAGCCGGGAGGTCAGCTCACGACCACCACGCAGATCGAGAACTACCCGGGCTTTGCCGACGGCATCGACGCCAATGAGTTGATGGGCGCTATGCGCAAGCAGGCCGAGAACCTCGGCACGACAATCCGCACCGGCTCGATCACGAAGGTCGATCTTCAGTCGCGTCCCTTCCACATCGAAACGGAGGATGGCACCGAGATCGAGGCCGAGAGCCTGATCATCGCCACCGGAGCCTCGGCCAAATACCTGGGCCTTCCCTCGGAGCTGAAGTTCCGCGGCCAGGGAGTGAGCGCCTGCGCCACGTGCGACGGCTTCTTCTACCGCAAGCGCGATGTAGCGGTTGTGGGCGGTGGTGACACGGCTTGTGAGGAGGCTACCTACCTCGCTTCGCTCTGCCGTCAGGTCTATATGATCGTACGCAAACCCTTCCTGCGTGCCTCGCAGGCGATGCAGCAGCGCGTCTTCGACACGCCGAATATCGAGGTGCTGTTCGAGTACAACACGGCCGAGGTGCTGGGTGACGACATGATGGGCGTGATGGGTGTCAAGGTGCGCAAGACGGATGGTTCGGAGCGCACGCTCGATGTGGCCGGCTTCTTCCTGGCCATCGGTCACCACCCCAACACGGAGCTTTTCGACGGTCAGCTGGAGCTGGACGAGGAGGGCTATATCAAGGTCGAACCGGGCACTTCGAAGACCTCCGTGGAGGGTGTCTTTGCAGCCGGTGACGTGAAAGACCCGCACTACCGCCAGGCCATTGCCGCCGCCGGTTCGGGTTGCGTAGCGGCACTCGACTGCGAGCGATTCCTGAGAAAGTAAGAGGAGAGAGCGAAGAGCGAAGAGCAAAGAGCAAAGAGAATTATCGCCACGCACAAATCAGCACCGTTTTTGATTTTAGGTGAGCAGATTTTGGCCTGACCGAAGGTTGGCTTGGATGGGCTGTACAGATAGTACTGCCCATTCAAGGCAGACAAGGAAGGACAAAATATGCCGCATAAAATCGAAAACATAAGAAAGATGAGTTTCCGTATTACTATACTTGGGTCTGCCTCCGCCAAACCCACCATCCACCGCCACCCCTCGGGTCAGGTGGTTGCGATCCACGAGCAATACTACTTAGTGGATGCCGGGGAGGGTGTGCAGCAACAGCTGATTCGATACGGGATCAATCCGCTCAAGATCAGGGAGGTATTCATCTCACACCTGCACGGCGACCACGTTTTCGGCATCTTTCCGCTCATCTCGACCTTGGGGCTTTACGGCAAGCGCACACCGCTCAAAATCTACGCTCCTGCCCCCTTTGGGGAGATGCTGGAGCACCATTTGAAGTACTTCGACAAGGAGCTGCCCTACGCAGTGGAGTGGGTCGAGGTCGATACGACGAAGCACCAACTGCTGATGGAGAACCGCACGATCGAGGTGTGGAGCGTTCCGCTCCGCCACCGCGTACCGACGGCCGGATTCTTGTTCCGCGAGAAAGAGCCTGCGCTCAATGTCGATAAGTTCAAGATCCTAAAATACGGTCTTTCGATCGAGCAGATTACGGCGGCCAAACGCGGTGAGGATGTGTGGCTTGCGGGGGGTGAGCAGATTCCGAACAGCGAACTGACCTACCGCCCCTATGCGCCCCGCTCCTACGCCTACCTCTCGGATACGAACTTCTCGGCCAAGGCGGCCACGCTCTGCCACGGGGTTGATCTGATGTATCACGAGGCAACCTATGCCGCCGCGGAGCAACGCTCGGCCAAGGATCGCGGCCACTCGACGACAACCGACGCGGCAAAAGCAGCCCTCAAAGCCGAGGCACGCAAGCTCCTTATCGGCCACTTCTCGGCACGTTACAAGGAGCTTGAACCGCTTGTCGAGGAGTGCCGCAGGCTCTTTCCGGAAAGCCACTTAGCCTATGAGGGTGAAACACATACGATTGAAAAACATGACTAAAGCCGAAATACAGTTGGTGCGTTCGCTCGCCGATAAGCGGGCGCGCGAGGAGCACGGGCTCTTTGTAGCCGAGGGCGAAAAACTCATTGCGGAGATTCGCGCCTCGAAGTTCCGTGTACGCAAAATCTACGCCCGCGAGGGGCTTTTCGAGGGGGCAGAGGTCGAGACGGTCAGCGAGAAGGAGTTGGAGCGTCTGTCGCTTCTGAAAACCCCTTCGAAAGCGGTGGCTGTGGTCGAGATTCCGCGCCACACGCTCCGCATCGACACGCTCAAAGAGCGGTTGGTGCTGGCGCTCGACGAGGTGCAGAATCCGGGCAACCTGGGCACGATCATCCGCCTGGCCGACTGGTTCGGCATTACGGATATCGTCTGCTCGAAATCCTCGGCCGACTGCTTCAACCCGAAGGTCGTGCAGGCCACGATGGGAGCGATCCTGCGCATCCGCGTACATCATGTTGATTTGGAGCAGTTTATCAGAACCGCCACAGCGCAACAAATCCCCATTTACGGCACATTCCTCGAGGGTGAGAATCTCTACTCGGCCGACCTTACGACGGGCGGCATCATCGTCATGGGCAACGAGGGACGCGGCATTTCGCAGCCGATCGAACGGCTCATCACGCACAAGATTCTTATCCCGCCCTACCCGACCGATCGTCCCACGAGCGAGTCGCTGAACGTAGCGATGGCTACGGGCATCGTCTGTGCCGAATTCCGCCGACGAATCCTGCTAAAATAATTTTCGCGTAAGTCGTTGCTAACTCGAAGAATAATTGCTACATTTGTCGGTTGAAAGCTACCAAAACGAATGACAGAAAATTTACTCAAGATAGGTATTACGCAGGGTGATCCGAACGGCATCGGCTGGGAGGTGATCCTCAAAACCATTTCCAACCCCCTCCTCACGGAGCTTTGCACCCCCGTTCTCTTTGGATCGGAGGCTGCGATGAACCACTACCGCAAGACAATTGCCGAGGTAGAGCCGTGTGAGGTCGTAACGATCAAATCGGCCGCAGAGGCGCGTGAGGGCAAGGTTAATCTCGTTGAGTGCGGCTCGATGGAGCGCATCGAAGCGGGCAAGCCGACCGCCGAGGCGGGGCGTGCAGCCGTCGAGGCGCTGAAAAAGGCTTCGGAGGCACTCAAGCGAGGCGAGCTGGATGCCGTGGTGACGGCTCCGTTCGATAAGGAGACCGTGCAGAGCGACGAGTTCCGCTACACGGGCCACACGGAGTTCTTCGGTGCCGAGTTCGAGGGCGAGCCGATGATGATCATGTGCAGCGAGCGCCTGCGAGTGGGGCTTGTGACGAAGCACCTTCCGATTGCCGAGATTCCGCGCCACATCACGCGCGAGAAGATCGTGAGCGATCTGCGCACCTTCAAGCGCAGCCTGAAGGAGGATTTCGGAATCGTCGAGCCGCGCATTGCCGTCCTCGCGCTCAACCCCCATGCCGGTGACGGAGGTCTGCTCGGCACGGAGGAGCAGGAGGTGATCGCACCGGCCATCAACGAGGCCTATGAGGAGGGTATCCTCGCCTTTGGCCCTTTTGCCGCCGACGGCTTGTTTGCCAGCGGAGCATACACGAAATACGACGGTGTGCTGGCCATGTACCACGACCAGGGGTTAGCCCCGTTCAAAACCCTCTCGCCCGACGGGGTGAATTTCACGGCAGGCTTGAGCGCCGTGCGCACCTCGCCCGACCACGGCACGGCCTTTGACATTGCCGGCCGCGACAAGGCCGACCCGCAGTCGATGCGCAACGCCCTCTACGCGGCTATTGACCTCGTGCGCAACCGCCGCGCCTACGCCCTTTGGAGCGCCAATCCGCTTCCGAAAGCCGAGCGCGAACGTACGCGCCGCGATCAGCAGCGCGATGCCGAACGCCTGCAACGTGAAAAGAGCGAAGAATGAAACCGTAAGGCGCTCGTAAGGTGTATTCCGTCTCGTAATTGTGGAAGCACCGAGCGAGGCCGCAAATTAAAAAACAATAACACACTATGATCAAAATCACCTTCCCCGATGGCACGGTAAAGGAGTTTGCCAAAGGGACTACCGCGTTCGAGATCGCAACGAGCATCAGCCCTCGTTTAGCTGCTGACTCGCTGGCCGCCTCGGTCAATGGCGTGACCGTTGATATGACGCTTCCGATCGAAGAGGATGCTTCGATCAAATTCTACAAATGGGAGGACGCCGAGGGCAAGCACGCCTTCTGGCACACCTCGTCGCACCTCTTGGCCGA
>CAYOEE010000076.1:0-7086 GCA_964402935.1 uncultured Alistipes sp.
CAAAGCGCTACGATAAGAAGAACGCTGCGAAGTAATTCTCGTCAGTCGAAAAAGTGGGTTGCTGGAACAAGTAGCCCACTTTTTTTATGTGCTTTTTGTCGTAGGTTTCGAATTTATTTTGTACCTTCGTACTAATTAAGTAACCATCAAAGATTATGAAGCAGATTTTTTCCCTTCTTCTGTTTGTTGTTCTGCTGACGCTGCCGTCGTGCGTGTCGAAGCAGGTGGCATTGGAGGCCGAGTCGCAGCGCGACTCCTTGGCGCAGGTTGTGCGCACGAAGGATTCGCTGATCGAGACGGTCTTTTCGGACATCAACGCCATCACGGATAACCTGGCCCGCATCAAGGCGCGCGAGAACATCATCACGGCAGTCGATCCGGAGGGTATTCGCCGTCCGCTCGACCAGATCAACAGCGATATCGCCGCCATCGACGAGCTGATGCAGCAGAACCGCGAGCGCATCGAGGGCATGGAGCGCACGGTGGCGCAGTTGCGCAAGGCCAATGTGCGCATCAAGAGCCTGGAGCACCTGATCTCCGACCTCAATGGGCAGCTCGACGAGAAGAATAACGAGATTTCGCAACTCCGCACGCGCGTGGCTGAGATGAGTGTCGAGGTCGAGGAGCTGGAGCAGAAGCTCGAGGAGGAGATCGTCGTACACCGCCAGGAGGTGGACTCGCTCACGACGAACAACTCGGCGCTCGACGAGCAGCTGCACGCCGTGTATTACATCGTCGGTCAGGAGAAGAAGCTACGCGAGGCGCAGATCATCGACAAGCGCGGCTTTATCGGTCGCACGCTCACAACGGCCGGCGAGAATTCGCTGGAGTTCTTCCTCAAGGTCGATTCGCGTGAACTGCTCGAAGTTCCCATTCGCCAAAAGAAGGTCACGATCGTCACTTCGCACCCCGAAGGGTCGTATCAGTTGATCGAGGCCGATAATAAAGTGGTCCTGAAGCTCGTCATCACCGATCCCGTTCGTTTTTGGGAGGCTTCGAAGGTGTTGATTGTCAGCTACAAGTAGTCGCGATTCGATACCTGAAACAGAAAGCGTGTGTCCGACGATCGGGCGCACGCTTCACTTTTTCATTATAAAAGAGAATTTCGCGCGAGGCGGCTTTGAGGAGTGTGTTTGCGGTGACCTTTTGTAACCGAGTCGGTAACTCGCAACCACTGAGTGGCGGGATACCTTATATATATAATAACTGTATAGTAACCGCAATGTGGTATTAAAATGTTAAAAAATTACGATTTTTTTTGCAGGTTCTAAAAAACTCACTAATTTTGTATATAAGATGTGTAGTATAGCACACCTAATAAGTTGTAAGAAAAACAACCACTATTAACTAAAATCTTTTATAATGAAAAACTTTACGCTCAAGTTTGTCCTGACTTTCGTGTTGGGATTGGGCCTCGCCTTTGCTGCTGAGGCTCAAACTGTAAAGGGAGTCGTGAAGGACGCAGCAGGTGAACCCGTTATCGGTGCAGCCGTTGTTGTCGAGGGCACAACTCTCGGTACGAGTACAGACGTGAATGGTCAGTTCACGCTGAACGTACCCGATGCAAAGAATAATGCGCTTGTCGTATCGTACATCGGTATGGCGGATGCCCGCATTGTGGTGGCAGGTAAGACCTCGGTTGAGGTGACCTTGCAGGAGGATGCTACGGGTATTGAAGACGTTGTCGTGATCGGTTACGGTACGGTAAAGCGCCGCGATTTGACCGGTTCGGTGGCATCGGTGACGGGAGAGAAACTCGCTGCTAACCCCGTATCGAACATCGCACAGGCCCTGCAGGGTCAGCTTCCGGGTGTGCAGGTAACCTCGCAGGACGGTCGTCCGGGTGCCGGTATGGCTATCCGCGTGCGTGGTGGCGGTTCGATTACGCAGTCGAACGACCCGCTCTTCATCGTGGATGGTATTCAGGTAAGCGACATTTCGGACATTCCGGCCGACAACATCGAGTCGATCGATGTGCTGAAGGATGCTGCTTCGACGGCTATCTATGGTGCTCGCGGTGCTAACGGTGTTATCCTCGTTACGACGAAGGGTGGCAAGAAGGACCAGAAGACCACGGTTCGCTACAACGGCTACTATCAGATCAAGGCCAAGCCCGAGATGCTCGACGTGATGGACGCTTACGACTATGTACTCTACGCTTGGTCGCAGGGTATGGAGACCGGTACGGGTTATGCCGATAATGTAGCCAAGTACTTCGGTCTGGGTTCGCAGTACGGCAACAACCTCGAGAAGTATAGGAATGTACAGGCTCATAACTATGTGGATGACCTGATGCGTCAGACCTATGCTCAGAGCCACGACATTTCGATGTCAACCGGCAACGAGAAGACGAACCTCTACGCTACGGTGAACTACCTCGAGGATGAGGGTATCCGTATCAAGTCGGGTTTCCGTCGTTGGGGTGCCAACATCAAGTTCTCGCACAAGCTGGCTAAGACGCTGACCTTCGATGCCGATGTTCGCTACTCGGATGTGAAGGTTGAGGGTACGCAGTATGGCCTTTCGACCTCAGCTTACCAGTATCGTCCGATTGATACGCCGTTTGGTGAGGATAACGAGTCGTACATGGGTCAGGGTGGCGCCAATGTGGCTCCCTCGATGAACCCGCTGGCCGTGATCGACAACTACACGAACATCTCGACGATGCAGCGTCTGCGTGCTCGCGGTGGTCTGACCTGGATGCCCTTCAAGGGTATGACGGCCAAGACGGAGCTTTCGCTGAGCCGCAACTGGAAAGAGACGCAGGAGTGGGATGCAGGTTCGGAGGCTTCGTCCAACGCCTATAACATGGCTACGCTCGGTAAGACCAGCGGTTACGGTCTGCGTTGGGCTACGACCTTGAACTACGAGGTACAGGGCCTGGGTGAGAACCACTCGCTCTCGTTCTTGGTTGGTAATGAGGTTTTGGCTTCGAAGTCGAGCACCTCGACCTTCACCGGTTATGACTATCCCACTGAGTTTACGATGGAGGATGCGTTCGGTATGATGAATATGTATGGTACGGGTGGCTTCAAGACCAGTGGTGTTCTCTCGACGTGGACGAACAACATCGGTACTCCCTCGAAGACCGTTTCGTTCTTCGGTCGTGCCAACTACTCGTTCAAGGGTAAGTATCTGTTGACCGCTACGTTCCGTGCCGATGCTTCGTCGAAGTTTGCTGAGAACAACCAGTGGGGTTACTTCCCTGCAGCTGCTGCCGCATGGCGTATCTCGGATGAGGCCTTCATGGAGGATACGCGCGATTGGCTCGATAACTTGAAGCTCCGTGTATCGTATGGTACGTCGGGTGCCGACAACATCGACGCTTCGCTGTGGAAGAGCACCTGGAAGACCGGTACGAACGCTGCCGGTGAGACGGTTTACCTGCCGGGTGATATGCAGCCGAACCCCGACCTGAAGTGGGAGACCACCGTTTCGCGTAACATCGGTCTTGATTTCAGTATGTGGAATGGTCGCCTGCGTGGTAGCGTGGATGGTTACTGGAATTCGACGAACGATATCCTGATGAAGGTTCCGACCGATGCATCGTCGGGCTACTCGTATCAGTTCCGCAACGTGGCCGAGACCTCGAACAAGGGTATTGAGGTTGCCTTGGGTGCTGACCTGGTGCGCAAGAAGGATTTCAACCTCTCGTTGAACGTGACCTACTCGTACAACAAGAACAATATCGAGTCGATCGAGGAGAATGCATTGGCTGATGCCCACACGAACTGGGGTTCGACGGCTCGCTACCCGAACTACGACTATGTGATCCGTGAGGGTCAGCCCGTAGGTACGGTTATGGGCTTCGTGGCCGATGGTTTCTACACGACCGCCGATTTCGACTACGCAAATGGTGTCTATACGCTGAAACCGGGCGTGCCCGACATTACCGCTTCGCTCGTGTCGTATCAGAACACGGATCTCTCGAAGCACGTTGCAGAGGGTCAGCTCGCTTACCCCGGTATGCCGAAGTTCAAAGATCTGGACGGCAACGGTCTGCTTGACCTGGATGACGAGACGATTGTTGGTGAGATGATGGCTAACCACACCGGTGGTTTCACGCTGAACGGTAACTGGAAGAACCTCGATTTCTCGGCTGCCTTCACCTACCAGATCGGTGGTAAGATCTACAACGCCAACGCCATGCACTCGCTCTGGGGTAACAAGGATAACAACCTCGGTGCTAACCACCTGGCTTTGGTTTCGGATTGCTACAAGATCTACGGTGTAGATGCTAACGGTGACCTGGGTCTTATTTGGGATCCCGCGCAGCTCGACGCTATGAACGTGAACGCCTCGCAGCCGATGGCTCATTCGCAGTTCGCACTCGTTTCGTCGGACTTCATCGAGGATGCTTCGTACCTGCGTCTGCAGAACCTGACGGTAGGTTACTCGCTGCCCTCGAAGTGGCTGAAGAAGATCAAGATTGAGAAGATCCGCGTTTACTTCACGGGTTCGAACCTCTTCTGCCTGACCGGTTACTCGGGCCTGGATCCCGACGTGAACACCGGTTCGGGTGGTGTGGACGGTTTCCCGACCCCCAACTATGACTACAACGCTTATCCCAAGACGCGTACCTACACGTTTGGTCTTAACGTTACGTTCTAATCCTAAAACGAGAAAAAAGTTATGAAAAAGATATTTTATTCTGCGCTTTGTGTAGCTGCACTTGCAACTACCTCGTGCAGCGAGTTCCTGGAGACCTCGTCGCCCTCGGTTGTGGATGGTGACTTCGTCTTCTCGAATATGACGACGGCTCGCGCGGCTATGGATGGTACGTACGAGGCCTTCCGCGATGCCATTCAGAACGACCTCTTCGGTGATGGTTTCTACTATGCCATGGACGTTGCCGGGTCGGATATCGAGCGTCACCCCGAGTCCTATACGGCACAGCTCCCGCGCCACGTCCCAGAGTGCTTCTATGTGAATGGTACGGAGATCGCATCCTATACGGCTGTCGGTTACCAGAAGGAGTCGCCTTCGAACGGCTATGCTCGTTGCTTTAACACCATCTCGAAGGCCAACGCCGTGATCTCGGCTATGGAGCAGATGGGGGGCTTTGAGGAGCAGATTGCTGCCGGCGTGCCGACCGACATTCTGAACCTCTACGGTGAGGCTATCGCCATCCGCGCTACCTGCTACCGTGAGCTGATTAAGTACTACGGTGATGTTCCCTACAACGATACGTTTGGCCAGCCCGCCGGTGGTTTGGTGGGCCGTGACTCGATCTTCGAGGCTTGCTTGGTTGATCTGCAGCGCGTAGAGCCGATCATGTATCGCCTGGGTGAGAATGGTACGGATAAGGATCAGATCTCGCGTACCTATGTACAGGGTCTGATTGGCCGTATGGCCTTGGAGGCTGCCGGTTACCACACGCGTCGTTCGGATATCGTTTACCACGACATCGATGGTAATGTGATCTCGTTCGAGCAGAAGGGTAAGACTAATACGGCTGCTGTTAACGCTGTCTATGGCCGTCGTTCGGACTATGTGAAGTTCTATGAGATTGCCAAGACCTACTTCGGTAAGGTGTTGGAGAATCCGGGTACGGCGAAGTTCCACCAGACCGATCCGCGTGCCAATGTGGGCAACCCCTACCAATACTTCTTCCAGCAGATGCACATGGGTGATGAGGTTTATGCCGACGAGTCGATCTACGAGATCGTGATGACGATGGGTTCGGGTAACGACGCTCGTCCCTACTCGTTCGGTCGTCCCTCGGCCGGTGGTTCGAAGCTGTCGGCTACGGCCGGTATGCCCTGCAAGAACTACGGTCAGGGTCGTATCAACCCCGCTTTCTACTACGGTATGTTCGATCCGAACGATATGCGTCGTGACGTCTCGATCGCCGTTACGGGTAGCAAGGGTGACGGTTCGGAGAAGTTGCTCCCCCTCAAGCCTGGTTCGCAGTCGAACGGTGGTGGTCTCTCGCTCAACAAGTGGGATGAGAACCGCCAGGAGAAGCCCTACGCCGGTCAGCGTAAGTCGGGTATCAATGCTCCCTATATGCGTATGGCAGAGGTGTACCTCGGTTATGCTGAGGCTTGCGCCATGACGGGTGATGCAGCTACGGCTAAGCAGTACCTGAAGCTTGTTCGCGAGCGTTCGTTCCCCGCAGGTAAGGCTAACACGGATGCGTTCATCGCGAAGTATTCGACCCTGCAGGAGGCTATCATCGACGAGCGTGGCTTCGAGTATGCCGGTGAGGGTGATCGTCGTTACACGCTGATTCGTTCAGGCTTCGTAGGTGAGAAGATCAAGGCCGTGAAGGAACTGACGAAGAAGATGATTGACGGTCTGAAGGCTCAGGGTTACTACGAGTTCGAGAACGGTAACGTGATTTCGGACTACGTTTATACGAAGCTCGTGGACGGTAAGACTGTCCTGGGTTATCGCCTGACGACCGAGCCTACGGCTGAAGAGTTGGCAGATCCCGCCAAGAAGGAGCTGGTTTACCCCGCATGGCGTGGCCAGCACAACAACTGGGAGTCGGTATGTTCGGCCGGTGGCTTCACCTATGCAGGTGCTACGGCTACGAACCTCGCTATCCAGGGTCTCTTCGAGAAGGTGGACGGTGCTGCTTTGGAGTCGGCCGGCTACACCAAGGAAGAGTGGGGTGAGGCACTCGTTGCCAACGAGGAGGACTACTACAATAAGCTCTTCAACGGCTACGACTACGAGACCGCTCCGGTTTATCTGTGGCCCTTCACACCGAACGTAGTTGCTACGGGTGGCTTCACGAACGGTTACGGTTTCAAGAACGAGTAACCTGTTACTCAATAACCAAAGTGGGGGATTCTTCGGAGTCCCCCTCTTTTTTTGCGTTTCGTGCCGAAAAATTGAACGACCTATTTGTAAATTGTAAAAACTATCGTATATTTGCACCCGATTTCCCGCCTAAAGTCCGTAACAGCAGACACGTGGAGAATCAACGCTCTTTGAAGCATGAAAAAAATGAAAAATTTATCCTCAAAAATTTTGTCGGTAAATTTTTTATGCATACTTTTGCAATCCGAAACGGTTAAAATTGCCGATGTAGCTCAGTTGGCAGAGCACTTGATTTGTAATCAGGCGGCCGTGGGT
>CAYOEE010000077.1:0-7049 GCA_964402935.1 uncultured Alistipes sp.
AAAGATCAACAGCCACCATTGGAAGAATTAAGAGAGGAAAGAAAGAAATTCGATGTAGCCTTTTGGTTGCCCGACGGGCAACGATTTTGAAAACGATTACCACACCTTCCCAAGCGAGCTTGGAGGTGTGGTAATCCATTTTCAAAGCCACCTTCAGTGGCGCAAAAGGCTGAACACGAGGGTGGTTAAGATAAACTTTCCTTATAAATATAAAATATATAGACAATCCCTCCAAACCTCCCTTTGAAAAGGGAGGCTTAGTCGCTTCGCTCCTTGTGTGGTGCTAATGGATGTTGTGGATTTCCCATTGAAATCAAAAAAAACACAAAAAAATAGCCAATTTATTAAATTACAGCACGTTACAATAACTATTTTTTCATTTTATCGCACCAGTAGTAATTTAGAATTCAAAATTGACAAGGCGGGAAGGGCGAAAATGGCAAAAAAACGAAAAGTACGAAAAGAACTAACCCGTCATTCTTTGTTAAACTCTTTACTCTCTTTAATATCTTTTCTCTTTCCTCTCTCCTCTCTCCTCTCTCCTCTATAAAAAATGATGAGGGGTGAGCAGTACGCTCACCCCTCTGTCGGAGACTTACCGAGGTCCACCCGGACCGCCACCCCCCGGAGGAGGCCCCATCATCCGGCGGTGCTGTTGGAACTCTCTCTGCTCCGAACTTTCATAATCGGCCATATTGCGCGAACCCTTCTTGCCGAAGATGCGCAGATTATAAGTAAACTGAACCATGTAGTAGCGACCCATCGAGAGGTTGGTCGAGTTCTGCGTATAACCCGAACCGGTCGTGCGCGAGAAAGCTACGCTGTTCTGATTCAGCAGGTCATTTACACCCACCATAATCTCGCCACGCTTGTTCTTGAAGATCTTCTTGCCGAGCCATACGTTGCACAGCAGGTAATCCTCGTTGTAGTCGTTCGTGATACCGAGGTACTGCGAATAGGCTGCCGAAGCGGTAAAGGTCAGATCCCACGGCAGGATAAACTTCATCGAAGCATTGGCCGTGTGGCTGAAATACTTATTCTTCGCGTTACCCGTAGCAAGCGAGTTCTTGGCCTCGTTGTAGTTACCGTTCCACGAGAGGGTAAAATCGACCTTCTCGGAGATATTCGAACCCAGGACGGCGTGGAAGAAGTAGCCCATATTCTCGGCGTCGTTACGTTCACCACCCGTAATCGTACCGTCGTCAGCCACCGTACCGCCAATCATCGAGGGGGTCTTCGAGTAGTTCACGCCACCCATCATGTTGAAGTTCGACTTGAGGAACGAGATCGGAAGGCCGTACATCAACATCGTATTGATGCTCCACTGGCCATCGAGATTGACCGGCATCGAGTAGTAGTTGGGCGTGTAGGTTACCGATGCACCCTCCGTATCGGTCAGCGTAATCGAGATCGGATTCTCGCGCGTAGCCTGTACGGTGTGCGTGGCGGTGTAATCCTGCGTTTTGCTCCAACGGAACATCCACATAAACGTGCGACCCTTCTCGAGGCTCGAGTGCGTGTAGTGGAAGTTGATATTGTGGTTGTACGAAGGCTTCAGGTAGGGATTACCGCGCGAGATGTTCTGCGCGTTCGACACATCGAAGACATTTTGCAGGTTCTGAATCGACGGTGCCGAAGTGTTCGAGCGCACAAACAGACGCAACGAATTCTGCTGGTTGGGCTGCAACTGACCCATCATAAAGTAGGTGAAGTTGTCGTATTGATGCTTGATGGGCTTCTGCTCGCCAACCACCTGACCACTCAGCACCTGCCCCTCCAGCTCGGCCGTCTGGTAATAGACGTTCGCCACAAACGTATTGCGATTCTTCGAGTAGCGGAAACCCGGACCTACGCGATGCTCCATGTTCGTACTCTCGTAGTTGTTCGAGAGCGACGGATCGGGAATCAATCCCGCGATCGACCAATCCGGGCCTGTGATGTAGGAGGCTTTATCTCGCTCGTCACTCTCGTAATCGGCACGGTATTGCAGGCTCACCTGGGCATACTTCGACACCGGCTCCGTGTAAGTAATCTCGCCCTGAAGATCAAAGCTCTTGTTGGGAGCGACGTTGCGCAAATAGCGCAGATCGGTATAATCGAGCGGATTCCAGCCCCAGATATCATCCCCCTCGGGACGCTCTTCGAGTGTACCGAGCTGATTGGAGTAGGAGTTCGACTTATTCGTGCTATCCGAGTAGCGGACATTGCCGTTCACGGTCAGCGTGCGGCCATCTTTACCGAGCTTGGCACGATAAACAGCGCGTGTACCAAGGTTGTAACCGTGGCGCGTGGACTCGTTGAAATTATCCGTATAGCTGTAACCGCTACCGCCATCCTCGGACGCACCAAACTGCCAACCGTAGGTATTCGAGAAGGGATCGTTCGACTGGAAGCTGAACGAAGGACGGATCATCAGGTTGTGATTCTCGTTGATCTTCCACTCGATGCGGGCGTTGAAACGGTGGTTGTTGGCAGCCGTCTCCGATTCACCGCGCGTCATCAGCGTGTCGGGCAGCATCGGCGCCTCGTACCACTTCTCGACCGTCGAACGGTTGTATGTATTCGTATTGTTGAAGAAGTAGCTTCCCTGGAAGTTTACCTGGTTCTTCTTGCCCCACTGATCCGAATAGTTCAAACCCACGGCATTGACCTTTGCCACACCGCTCTGCGGGCGCATCATGTATTGACCTACACCGCCACGGCCGTCACCGCCACCGCCACCTGAAACACCCAGGATATCCTCGAACGAGAAGTTCTGCTGATTGACATTGTTGAAGAGTGCCAGCACCGAAATGCGACTGTCGCCGTTGAAGAGGTTTACATTACCACCGGCCAGGTACTTGAAACGCTCGTCGGCACCATCCTCGGCATCGTAGCCCACACCGGCATAGACCTTACCGAACTGTCCCTGACGCATATTGCTGTGGGTCACGATGTTGAGTGCCTTGTAACCCTCGCCGTCGTCCATACCCGAGAACTCGGCTGCATCCGAAAGTTTGTTGTAAACCTCGATGCGATCCACCGCCTCGGCCGGCAACGACTTGATGGCCGTCGTCACGTCCTCGCCGAAGAACTCCTTGCCATCGACAAAGATCTTCTTCACCTCCTCGCCCTGCGTCTCGACCTTGCCGTCCGAAACCGTGATGCCGGGCATCTTCTTCAGCAGCCCCTCCACATCGGCATCCTGCGTCACCTTAAACGCACTGGCGTTGTAGCTGATCGTATCACCCTTGGCCGAAGCACGAATCGCCTTGGCCTCCTTGACAACCGATTCGATCTCCACACCGGCCTTCAGGTCGATACGCCCCAGATCCACCTTCGACTTATCGACTTTGACCGTTACTTCATGGTTGTTGTAACCCATGAACGAAACAACCAACAGATACTCGCCATAGGGGAGTGAGGCGGTGGTAAACTTACCTCCGTAGCCCGTGGTGGCGTGTTGAGCCTTGTCGGGCGTGGCAACAGGTGCCACGGAAACAACGGCGCCGATGACCGACTCGTTCGTTTCGGCATCAAACACCGTAGCGGTAATGGTTCCTCGCTGAGCATAGCTCAGTAGCGTTACCAACGACATGATACATGTCAAAAGCAAATGTTTCATCTTTCTTTTAATTTTTCTTTGATGGATGTTTGCGAAATTAACGATTTTTATGCGATTTTATTTTTCACCAAAGGTGAAACGCCAAAAAAGGGGTGCCAATCGCCCGATTGACCCCCCTGAGGTTAAACTTTATCTCCGATCTTTCTTATCCTTCTTGGCTTTCTTGCCCTTCTTATCCTTCTTGGCTTTCTTGCCCTTCTTCACCTCCTTGGCGGCTTGCTTGTCATGCTTGCCTCTCTTGTCGTGCATCTTCGGGGCGGAACCCATCTGACGCGGAGGACGTTGGTCGCCTCGCATATCCGGTCTGCGCTGCTCCATCTGCTCCCATTTAGCGAACTGCTCAGGGGTCAGAATACGCTTGTACTGCTCGGCCAAGTCGCGACGCTCCTGCATCATCTTCTGTTGCATGGCCTCTCGATCAAAGTCCTGATCGGGACGATGACGGAACGACTCCTGCATACGCTTCGAACGCTCCATCTGAAGGTGGTAGATCTGCTCGGCCTGCTTGGGTGACAAGCCCAGCTCACGCGTCATGCGCTCGCTCTCTTGCTGCGCCCGCTGTTCGGGGCTGAATTGCGGGCCACCAAAGCCACGCTGAGGAGGTTGAGCCATCGCATCGACGGCAAAAATCATCATCACAGCCACAAAGGCCATCCATACCATCTTTTTCATACTCATTACGTTTTAGTTGGTTAGTTCATTGTTCATCTTTCAAACGCTCATCGCTCGGCAGAAAATTGTCCTTTTTCGGTCAAACGACCGTTTGAAGCCGTGAAGCGACTATTCGGTGACGCGAACCGACCGCAGCCAGGCCTTGAATTCGGGCACACGCGCCTTGGAAATGATGATTCGTTCGGGTGTTTCGACCGAGAGGGAGAGCGACAAACGACTGCCAAACCAAACGGTGATCTCCTGCACGGCACGGCGCGAAATGATGAATTGGCGGTTGGCACGGAAGAAATCCGTTGCGGGCAGTTGCGCCTGCAAGGTTTCGAGCGTGCGGTCGATGGGGTAGCCCTCGCCCTGAAAATCGTAGGCCGTCACGCGTTCGTTGGCCGTATAGCAAAAGGCGATCTGATCCCGATGCAGGGGGATGATTTTATCGCGCTGGTGGATCAGGAAGGTCTCCTCGTACTCCTTCACGGCCTGCTTTACGCGCGGCACATAGGCCTCGCGTTCGGTACTCGTCAGGCGATTCAGCTTCTCCAGGGCACGTTTCACATCTTCGGCCGAAATGGGCTTTAAGAGGTAGTCGATGCTGCAAAGGCGGAAGGCCTCGAGGGCATATTGGTCGTAGGCCGTCGTAAAGATCACGGGGGCCGTAATCTCAACCCGATCCAGGATGCGGAACGACTCGCCGTCGGCCAGGTGGATATCCATAAACAGCAGGTCGGGTTGCGGATTATGTTGCAGGTAATCGGCACTCTCCTCGATACTCTCGAGCACCTCCAACACGCGGATCGAGGGGTCGATTTCGCGCAGAATGGCTTGAAGATTCTGAGCCGCGGCCGTTTCGTCTTCGATAATGAGTACTTTCATCATGGTTCTCTGTTCGCTAAAAAAGTGTTACTTGGTCGGAGCTTGCAGGGGCATACGCACGCGGAAGCTCTTTCCGTCGTTGTGCACCTCGATTTCGTGGCCCGTGATCAATCGCCAACGATTCTTCAGATTCTCCAATCCGATGCCGGTCGAGGGTTCCGGTTCGAGCTTCGGGGCGATCGGATTCGACACCTCGAGCCAACCATCCTCCGTCGTTCGGATCGTTACATGGAGCGGCTTATGCTTGGTGATCGTGTTGTGTTTCACGGCATTGCCAATGAGTGGCTGCAACGACAAAGCCGGCAGCGACCACCCGCGGAAGCGATCCTCGATCTTGAAATCGAAGAAAAGTTTATCGGCATAGCGGATGCTGTATTGGTAGGAGTAGGCCTCGGCAAATTTCAGCTCCTCGCTGAGCGGAATGAGGGTATTCTGCCCGTTCTGAATGATGTAGCGGAAGGTGTAGGAGAGCTGTTCGATGTAGCGCAAAGCCGTATCGGACTGCTTGTCACGCACCAACATCGAGAGCGAGTTGAGCGAGTTGAAGAAGAAGTGGGGCGAGATCTGACCCATCAACATATTGTACTTCGAGGTCAGCGACTCGTTTTTGAGCTGTTCGAGCTGCATCTCGACATCCTGCTGGCGCGAAATCAGCAAGCGCACCCAGGCAAAGAGGATCGACACGATCGAGGCCATCGAGCACTTCAAAATGAGCTGTGCATCGATCTTGTCCTGGCGCATAAAATTGAGTTTGATAACCCCCTCATGCCAATCGGTGTAGGGGGCTATGAGGTACATCCCCAGGATAATCACGACACAGAACACACAAGCCAAAGCTACGCTCTGCGAACCGAAACGACGTCGGCGAATCGTGCGTTGCACGGCCACCATCAAGAGCAGCGAGAGGAGAATGTAAAAGCTTAACTGCGAGAGAATTTCAAAGCTCTGCGAGGGGTAGTTGAAGAACTTGTTGTAATCAAACTCCATGCCGTTATGCATGTAGATTCGATTCAGTCGATAGTGCCCACCTTCGCGGCGCGGAGGATTGACATCGACCTCCATGCGATCGCCATGTTGCAGGCGGAACCAGCGGATACGCTCCTGCGGAACATAGACCGAATCACGATCATGATAAACCAGATAACCGTGTCCGTCGGGCGAGAGCGAGAGCACCGCCACGCCCGGGTACTCGATATTACGCCCCGGAATACGGGGGCGCCATTCGTTGTGCTGCTCACCGAAGAGGAGCATCATGTACGAGAAGTTGATCACCAGCGAGATGGCCACAGCCACCATGAGGTTGATCAGAAGGTTTGTTCGGGCGCGTTTCATGGTTTTGTTTAGGGTGTAAGGGTTCTTGCAACAAGGAGCTTTACTCCTGCTCGTCGTACCACGAGGCGTAGAGCATATAATCACGAGCCGTGCGCTTGACGATCTGCTCGCTCTGCTCCTTTGTAATCTCTTTGACCTTCTTGGCCGGCACACCGGCATAGATCGAGTTAGGCTCCAGCTCGGCATTCGAGAGCACCAGTGCATTGGCCGCGATGATACAGCCCGACGGAACGTGGGCATTGTCGAGCACCGTAGCTCCCATGCCAATCAGCACGCCGTCGTCGATGCGGGCGCCATGAATCGTGGCGTTATGACCGATCGAAACGTCGCTGCCGATAATCGTCTGCGAGGGTTTGGGCGACTTGTCGTAGAGGGTATGCAGCACCGCGCCGTCCTGAATATTCGTGCGATCGCCAATGACGATCTTGTTCACATCACCGCGCAACACGGCACCATACCAGATCGAGCAATCGCGACCCACCGTCACATCGCCCAACAACACGGCCGTCTCGGCCAAAAAGGTGTTTTCACCTACCTGCGGCTCATGGCCGCGAATTTTTCGTATAATAGCCAT
>CAYOEE010000078.1:0-7011 GCA_964402935.1 uncultured Alistipes sp.
TTTTTTGCCACAAAAAAAGAGGCCGCAAGGCCTCCTTTCTAATATCATTCTAAATTCTAAATTTTGAATTTTGCATTTATTTGGCATCAGCCAAACCGCTCATTACCTTTTCCATCTTTTTGCGGATCTCCTCGGTGCAGAGGTTACCGATCGAGCCTTCGTGGGTGTGGTGCACCTCGCGCGTGGGCTTATACTCGCCTTTTTGCACCTGCATACCCACCTCGCGGTAGGCCTCGCGGAAGGGAACACCCGACAAGGCCAGGCGATTCACATCCTCGACCGTAAAGAGGTAGTTGTATTTCTCGTCCTCCAGGATATGGTCATTGACCGTGAGGTTCGAGAGCATGAAGTCGGCCATGCGAAGCGTGCGTTTCAGCTCCTCGGTGGCGGGGACGAGGATATCTTTCAGCAGCTGCATCTCGCGGTGGTA
The DNA here is from genome assembly GCA_964402935.1 of uncultured Alistipes sp. Classification (GTDB taxonomy): domain Bacteria; phylum Bacteroidota; class Bacteroidia; order Bacteroidales; family Rikenellaceae; genus Alistipes. Next base: position 431 of record CAYOEE010000078.1, read on the forward strand.
ACCCACGGGGAGATTTGTCAGCATCAGCGCCATTTCGTTCGGCAGGCCCTGCAGGCGGTTGCAACGACCGCGCATCATCTCGAAGACATCGGGATTCTTCTTGTGGGGCATGATCGACGAGCCGGTCGTAAGGCTGTCGGGGAGCTTCACGAAGCCGAAATTCTGGCTCATGAAGAGGCAGAGATCCATCGCCATACGCCCCACGGTGGCCGCTACGGCGGCGATGGCCGAGGCGGCAGCACGCTCACTCTTGCCACGGCTCATCTGGGCGGCCACGACGTTGTAGTGCATCGTCTCAAAGCCCAAAAGCTCGGTCGTCATCGTGCGGTTGAGCGGGAACGACGAGCCGTAGCCGGCGGCCGAACCCAGCGGATTCTGGTTGGCAATCTCGTAGGCGGCTGCCACGAGGCGCATATCGTCGATCAACGTCTCGGCATAAGCACCAAACCAAAGGCCGAACGACGAGGGCATGGCCACCTGCAGGTGGGTATAGCCCGGCATCAAGACCTCCTTGTACTTTTCGGAAAGCTCCTGCAGTCGGTCAAAGAGGGTGTGCACCTCGTGTGCGATCTCCTTCAGCTCCTCGCGCAGGAACAGTTTCAGATCGACCAGCACCTGATCGTTGCGCGAGCGTCCCGAGTGGATCTTTTTACCCACATCGCCCAGACGACGCGTCAGGAGCAGCTCGACCTGCGAGTGAATATCCTCCGATTCGGGTTCGATGCAAAAATCGCCCGCCTCGATCTCCGAGGCGATCTGCTCCAGTCCTCCGATGAGAACCTGAAGCTCCTCGGCGGTCAAAAGTCCGATCGACTCGAGCATGCGGATATGGGCCAGCGAGCCCTCGACATCGTATTTGGCGAGGCGCATATCCAGCTCCTGGTCGTTGCCTACGGTGTAATCCTCGACGAGGGCGTTCGTGTCGAAGCCCTTATCCCAAAGTTTGGTTGCCATATTCGGTTGCTAAATTTTCAATGATTTTTGTATAGAGTTCCAGACCGCGCTCGATCTCTTCGAGGGCGACATATTCATCGGCCGTGTGGGAGCGCGAAGAGTCCCCCGGGCCGATCTTCAGGGCGGGGAAGGGCATCAACGTGCGATCCGACGAGGTGGGCGAAACAAAGGTCTCGGCTCCCACCTTCTTGGCCGATTGAACGAGCGGATGATCCTCGGCAATGACCGAGGCGCGGATGCGTGTCGAGCGGGGCGTGAGAGTCGAGTTGAGTTCCCGTTGCAGGATCTCGACCACCTCTTCGTTCGTGTAGGCATCCGTTGTGCGGCAATCGACCACAAAACGGCAACGGTCGGGCACCACGTTGTGTTGCGTGCCACACTCGATCATGGTTGTCGTGAGGTGAATCGGCCCTAACACCTTCGATTCGCGCTCAAAGCGGAACGCACGCAATTTTTGAATATCCTCCAGCGCGATGTAGAGGGCATTGACCCCCTCGCCACGCGCGGCATGACCGCTCTTGCCCTTGGCCTCGCAATCCAAGACCACCAACCCGCGCTCGGCCACGGCGGCCTGCATCGAGGTCGGCTCACCCACAATTGCGGCCGTGATCTGCTCCCCGTAGAGGGGCATACAGGCGCGAATGCCTCGTTCGCCACCGCACTCCTCCTCGGCCGAGAGAAAGAGCATCAGGTTAAAGGGCAGTTGCTCGCTTCGGAGCGCGAGGAAGGTCTCGACAAGGCAGACGAGCGACGCCCCTGCATCGTTCGATCCCAGGCCGTAGAGGCGACCGCCCTCCACCGTGGGGGCGTAGGGATCGCGCGTGTAGGAGGTTGCGGGGCGCACCGTGTCGTGGTGCGAGTTCAGCAGCAGCGTTTCGCGTGCGGGATTAAACCCCTCGCTCCGAGCAAGGAGGTTGTTGTGGATACGCTCCACCTCGACCCCCTCGCGCTCAAGGTAGGCAGCCAACAGATCGGCTGTCGCCCCTTCGTCGCGTGTGTGCGATGGGGTGGCGATGAGCTGTTTGAGCAGTTCGATGGCGCGCTCGGCGGGTGTCATATTCGTTGTGTTTAGTCGTTGCAAATCGTAGTGCCTCCGTCGGTCAGCAGGTCATCGGCGTGCTTGATCTTCACGCTACGAACCCCCTGCTCCACGGCTCGGAGGGCATTCTCGATCTTGGGAATCATGCCGCCGCTCACCGTGCCGTCGGCCTTGAGCGGGGCGTATGCAGTGGGTGTGATGCGCTCGATGACCGAATCCTCATCCTCGGCATCGCGCAGCACCCCCTTTTTCTCGAAACAGAAGACCAGGTCGGTCGGAGCGAGCTGTGCCGCACCCAGCGCCACGGCTTGTGCCACGCTGTCGGCGTTGCAGTTCAGAAGCGTACCGGCGCCATCGTGCATGATGGCCGAGAAGATGGGCGTAAGCCCCGCTTGGAGGAGGCTGCGCAGCATCGTGGCATCCACCCCGTCGATGTCGCCCACAAAGCCGTAGTCGATTGGCTGTGCGGGACGTCGGTGTGCCTTTACGATGTTGCCATCCGCTCCCGAAAGACCGATGGCGTTGCACCCGGCAGCTTGCAGCTTGGCCACAATCTGCTTATTGACTAATCCGGCATAGACCATCGTCACCACATCGAGCGTCTGACGATCCGTCACGCGACGACCGTCGATCATCTGCACCTCCTGCCCCAACTCGCGTTGCAGGCGCGAGGCCAGCTTGCCACCGCCGTGGATGAGGATCTTCTGCCCCTCGATCGAGGCAAAACGCTTCAGGAAGGCATCCAGCACCTCCTCGTTGTCGATGACATTGCCACCGATTTTGACCACCGTAATCTGCTCCATCTGCATTAGAGATTTTCCAACAATCGCTTCAGTACCACCGTGGCCGAAATCTCGCGGTTGGCCGCCTCGGGAATCACGAGCGAGCGCTCCGACTCGATCACCGAATCCGTAACGATCATGTTGCGACGCACGGGCAGGCAGTGCATGAAGTAGGCATTGTTCGTGAGAGCCATCTTCTCGTCATCCACGGTCCAGGCGCGATCTTTCGACAGCACCTCGCCATAGTGCGGATCGCGGTAGGCGGCCCAGTTTTTGGCGTAGATGAAGTCAGCCCCCTCGAAGGCCTTGCGCTGGTCGTACTCGACCTTGGCGTTGCCCACGAACTCCTCGGCCAACTCATAGCCCTCGGGGTGGGTGATCACGAAGTCGTAATCCGTGGCGTTCATCCACTCGGCAAAGGAGTTGGGCACGGCCTGCGGCAACGCCTTGGGGTGGGGTGCCCAGGTAAGTACCACCTTCGGACGCTCGACGGTTTTGTACTCCTCGATCGTAATCAGGTCGGCAAAGCTCTGCAACGGATGGCGCGTAGCGGCCTCCATCGAGAAGACGGGGCGCCCCGAGTAGCGGATAAACTGCTCCAGGATGCGCTCCTCGTAGTCCTCTCGCTTGTCCTTGAATTGGGCAAAGGAGCGGATGCCGATCACATCGCAGTACGACCCCATGACGGGAATCGCCTCCAAGAGGTGCTCGGGCTTGTCGCCATCCATAATCACACCGCGCTCCGTTTCGAGCTTCCACGCGCCCTGATTCACATCGAGCACCATGACATTCATGCCGAGGTTCATCGCCGCCTTCTGCGTCGAGAGGCGGGTGCGGAGGCTCGAGTTGAAGAAGAGCATCAAGAGGGTCTTGTTGCGCCCCAGGTGGGTGAATTGATAGCGATCGCGCTTAATCTCCAGCGCCTCAGCAACGGCTTTCTTCAGATCGCCGATATCTTGTACACAGGTAAATTTTTTCATCCTATAAAAGTGATTTGAAGGCATTTAAGAACTCCTCGGCGAGCTCTTTCGTAAGTCCCAGGGCGGGCAGCAGACGCACGGTCGTCAGTCCTGCACCGCCCGTGAAGATGCCCTTCTCGAACAAAAGGCGTTTTCTCAGTTCCGAGGCCGAACCCTCGATCTCGATGCCGATCATCAGACCGCGACCGCGCACCTCCTTGAGCTGCGGAATTTTCTTCAACTCCTCGATCAGATACGCGCCCACCTCGGCCGCGTTCTCGACGAGTCGCTCCTCGCGGATCACATCCAGCACGGCAATCGCCGCAGCGCAGGCCAGGTGGTTGCCACCGAACGTCGTGCCAAGCATCCCCGGCCACGCCTCGAAGTGGGGTGCAATCAGTACGCCACCGATCGGGAAACCGTTGCCCATGCCCTTGGCCATCGTCACAAGGTCGGGACGGATGCCGCTGTATTGGTGAGCAAAGAACTTTCCCGAACGGCCGTAGCCCGACTGAATCTCATCCAGAATGAGCATCGTACCCGTTTCGGTGCACACCTCGCGGAGCGCACGCAGGAAGGCGTCCGTCGGGCAGTGAATACCCGCTACGCCCTGAATACCCTCGATCAGCGCGGCTGCAAATTCGCGCGTTGCGAGCTTCTCTTTCACTGCCTCGATGTCGTTCAGGGGGACAAACTCCACCTTGTCGGTGCGGTTAAAGGGGGCGTTGATCTTCGGGTTGTCCGTTGCGGCCACAGCACCCGAGGTGCGGCCGTGGAAGGCCTTTTTGAAGCACAACACCTTGGCGCGATCGGTCTTAAATGAGGCCAACTTCAGCGCGTTCTCGTTTGCCTCGGCACCCGAGTTGCAGAGGAAGAGGCTGTAATCGTCGTAGCCCGAAACCGCACCCAGGCGGTCGGCCAACTGCTGTTGCAGCGAGTTCTCGACCGAGTTGGAGTAGAACCCCAGCTTGGCCACCTGCTCGCTGAGCATCTTGACGTAGTGGGGATGGGCATGACCGATCGAGATGACGGCATGACCCCCGTAGAGGTCGAGGTATTCGCGCCCCTCGCGGTCATAGACCTTCGAACCAAGACCGCGCACAGGCTCTACGGGGTAGAGTGAATAGACGTTAAATAATTCCATCGTTAGAAGGCACTTGCTTTGAGCTTCAGACCCGTCTGAGGATCGAGCCCGAAGATACGGTTCATATTCTCCACGGCCTGCCCCGAAGCCCCCTTCAGGAGGTTGTCGATGGCGGTCGTGATGTGCAGTTTCGAGCCATATTTGGCCACATGAATGAGCGCCTTGTTCGTGTTTACGACCTGCTTAAGATCCACGGCGCGCTCCGTGTAGTGGGTAAATTCGGCCTTGGCGTAGTAGTCGCGGTAGAGCTGTACGGCCTCCTCCTCGGTCAGCGACGAGGTGGTATAGACCGAGGCAAAGATGCCGCGCGTAAAGTCGCCACGCATGGGGACGAAGTTGATCTGCTCCTCGAACGAGGGTTGCAACAGACGCAGGTTGCGACCGATCTCGTTCAGGTGCTGATGCGTGAAACTCTTATAGACCGAAAGGTTCGAATCCCGATAGCTGAAGTGGGTCGTTGCGGAGGGCTTGACACCCGCACCCGTCGAACCCGTAACGGCCGTGATGTGTACCTCGTCTTCGAGCTTTTGAGCCGCCGCCAGGGGCAGCAGCGAGAGCTGAATAGCCGTAGCAAAGCAACCCGGGTTGGCGATGCGCGTAGCCGCGTGCACCTTTTCGCGCTGCCACTCCGCCAAACCATAGACGAAACCGTCGTGTTCGTCGCGGAAATCCTGCGCCAGGTCGATCACCTTGACCCCTGCGGGCAGCTCGTTCTCGGCCATCCAGACCGAGCTTTGCCCATGTGCCGAGCAGAGGAAGACGACATCCACCGTGCTTAAATCGTACTCCGACGAGAAGCACAGCTCGGTCTCCCCCTCCAGACCGCCATGGACGGCCGTCAGGGGGTTGCCGGCATTGGAGGTGCTATGCACCCACCGAAGCTCCACTTCGGGGTGGTTCAGCAGCAGGCGACAAAGCTCACCCGCCGTGTAGCCCGCACCACCGATGATGCCTACGCCGATCATTTCTTGTTGCGCTTTTGTACGTTGTGGTAGATCTTGATCTGGTTGCCGAGGATCTTCGTGAAGCCCTTCACATCGTCGGCCGTCCAAGCCTTGTTCACCTCGCCATACTCGCCGAAGTCGGTCTTCATCAGATCGAACGACGAATCAACACCCACGAGCGTATAACCCAGCGGACGGAGCGTCAGCTCCACCGTACCCGTCACGTTGCGTTGTGACGTCTCGAGCATCGCCTCAATATCGCGCATCACAGGCTCCAGGTACTGCGCCTCGTGCAGGAACATACCGTACCAGGTGGCCACCTGCTCCTTCCAATAGAGCTGCCACTTGGTCATCGTGTGCTTCTCAAGCATCTTGTGGGCGGCGATGATCAGGATCGGGGCGGCGGCCTCGAAACCTACGCGGCCCTTGATGCCGATGATCGTATCGCCGATGTGCATATCGCGCCCGATGCCGTAGGCCGAGCCGATCTCCTCCACCTTGCGGATGGCCTCCACGGGGTCGGTGTACGCCACGCCGTTGATCTCGGTCAGGCGACCCTCCGTGAAGCCGAGCTTCAGGGTCTCCTCCTCGTGCTTCACGACCTGGCTCGGATAGGCCTCCTCGGGGAGCGTAAGCTCCGACTTGAGGGTCTCCTTACCACCGATCGACGTGCCCCAAAGACCCTTGTTGATCGAGTACTCCATCTTGCGGAAGTCGGCCTCGAAGCCGTGCTCCTTGAGGTAGTTGATCTCGTACTCG
>CAYOEE010000079.1:0-6985 GCA_964402935.1 uncultured Alistipes sp.
CGCATCGTCGCATCAGGCGAATCATAAAATGATCTTGATTTTCACTCATAGGCCATAAGAGCTAATCCGTAATGTTAAATCTTCTGCATCTGCACACTTAAAACACCTTTATCAACACAAAGCAAACAACTGCAACAATCCAAGCATAAAAGAGCATTTTTTCCATCAGATCCATAGCCGGTTTCCACTTGGGAACTTTCAGCTCTTCGTCGGGGGCTTTCCAAACCTTAACTAGATTAATCAAGGTAGCCACCAACAAGACACAGAATGGGACTGCACCAAAATTGAGAATCCGGGTATGCCACACACCCACAGTAATTGTCATCAACACCAGGCATACGAGAATCAATAAAAAGGGAATCCTGCATAGTAAATCGGCCTCGCAGCGGTTGACCAACTTCATAATCGAAGCAAACCACTTGGGTTCGTTTCGTTTATCCATCGCTTTCATAGATCAATCCATTACTTTATTTTCCACAACAGAACCTTGTTGCGTGATAGGCACTTCTTCTGACTTCGAACAACTCGAGATCAAACCCAAAATTAAAATGCCAAAAAGATAAAAAGAGTTTTTCATGATTTTAAGATTTTAGCGTTTAACATTAAGTGTCATTTGCAATATAATATTTATTACGAAAACATACAAATCTATTTTCTTTCAATGGATTAAAATGCGCAAAAATATACGAAAGAAACCGAAAAAAAAAGACAAAAAAGAGCATCCGACAAAGTCGAATGCTCAACACTTAATAAGTAATTTGGCGCACGCCTATCGGATGCGGTCAGCGGCTCGTACCAACATCTCATCCTTAAAGATGGCACGCATGGCCAGATAGGTCAAGAGCAGTGCCACCAGCGGGCAGACAATCGTCCAACGGATCGAGATAGCGACCAGCTCGCAGGTTTGGCCGAAAAGCTCGTAGAGGCGGTAGCAGTAAAGACCCGACACGAGCAGCACGCCCACGAGCAAAATCATCTCCACGACACAGAAACGCACCTGATGCAGGCGGTTCTTATAACGGAAAACGATATAGAGCGGAAGGCAGAGAGCCACCAGCATCAGGAACATCAGGTAGGAGGGAACCTGCTCGACTCCCCCATCGGCACCGATCAGTTCGTATGCCTTGAAAGTGGCCGTGCCGGCCTCGGTCGTAAAGAGGGCAAGGGGCAGGAAAAATGCAAGGGCCATCAGCACGACAGCACCCAGCAGATAGAGGGTTTGAATACGTTGAATCATTACTTGAAGTATTTTTTATATATTTTTATCAATCAGATATTTGTTTCGATCCGTCGCACGACGGTTGATCAGCTCGCCAAGGAAGCCCGCGAGGAACAACTGCACGCCCAAAACGACGGTCAAAATAGCCAGGTAGAAGAGCGGCTGTTCGGTCACGGCTCTCAAGGGCAGACCGTGCGCCTGCTTCCACAGCTTGGCTGCAATAACCCAAAAGGTCGTAGCGCCACCCAGGAGGAACATCACCGTACCAAGCGAACCAAAGAGATACATCGGCGAGCGTCCGAAGTGGGACATAAACATCACCGAGATCAGGTCGAGATAGCCCTTCACCATGCGCTCCAGGCCGAATTTCGAGTAGCCGTATTTGCGGGCGCGGTGCTCGACAACCTTCTCGCCGATGCGCTTAAAGCCCGCCTGCTTGGCCAGGATCGGGATGAAGCGGTGCATCTCGCCATAGACCTCGATCGACTTCACGACCTTCTCGCGATAGGCCTTCAGACCGCAGTTGAAATCGTGCAATTTGATACCCGATGCCAGGCGTGCCGTGCCGTTGAAAAATTTGCTCGGCCAGCGCTTTCCGATCGGGTCGTAACGCTTTTTCTTCCAGCCCGAAACAAGGTCGTAGTCCTCCTCCAGGATCATGCGACGCAGTTCGGGAATCTCGTCGGGCGAGTCCTGCAAATCGGCATCCATCGTCACGACCACCTCACCTTCGGCAGCCTCAAAACCGCAGTACAGGGCAGCCGATTTGCCGTAGTTGCGACGGAACGCTATACCGCGCAGTGAAGGATACTTCGTCTTCAGCTCCTCGACCACCTCCCACGAACGATCGGTCGAGCCGTCGTCGATCATAATCACCTCGTAGCTAAGGTTTTCCGCCTTGCAGACGCGGTCGATCCACGCCACCAGCTCGGGTAGCGACTCCTCCTCGTTATAGAGGGGAACGACGATCGAAAGATCGAGTTTCTTTCTTTCCTCAACCATTCTACTCCTCGTTTTTCGGGGTAAAGAGTTCGGGTCGACGCGAGCGGACACCGGCAATGATCAGGCCAAAGAAACCGCCAAAGAGAATAGAGCCGGTTACGCCATTCCAAGCCGTTTGCAGTACCGAGGGTACGGGAGCGGCCTCCAGCTGCGCAAACATCTGCTTGAGCATCGGCTCCATCGAGGACGAGGCAGGCGACTGGCTCAAAAGCTGTTTAAGCGATGCGGCATACTGCTCCAAATAAGCACCATATCCCATCACACCGTGCAGGTAGATCGTCTGCGCCAGGCCGAGAATCACACCCGCAAAGGCCGAGAGAATCAGCACATAACCGTAACCACGGAAGAAGGGGAAGCCCTCCTCGGCCGAGAACTGCTCGGCATATTGTTTCGTATAGCGGTTCAGGAGCCAATAGTGCAGCACAACCACAGCAATCCACTCCACGAGCATCAGCCCCATCAGCCCCGCACGTCCCGAGAGCGATGCGTAGGTTTCAAACCACATCGAGGCGGCCAATACCACACCAATGATGCCACCCTGAGTGGCCGCCGTGCTCCAAAATGTCTTTTGTTCCATAGTCTAATCGTTTAACAGGGCAAAGATAGTATTTTTATTTGATTTTGCGTCGATTCAGCTCGGCCGAATAGGCGCGTGCATTCTTCAAATGTTCGCTATAGGTAGCGGCAAAGTTATGGTAGCCGTCGAACGTGGTGCGCGCACAGAAGTAGAGGTAGTCATGCTTCTCGTAGTTCAGCACCGCCTCGATGGCATTTTTGCCCGGCATACAGATCGGCGTCGGGGGAAGCCCCTTATTTATATAAGTATTGTAGGGCGAGGGGTACTTCAGGTGCTTGTGCAGGATGCGACGCAATCCGAAGTCCTGCATGGCATATTTAATCGTCGGGTCGGCCTGCAGGGGCATCCCCTTCTTCAGGCGATTCATATAGACACCCGCCACGCGCGGCATCTCGTCCGTCTGGCGCGTCTCCTCATAGACGATTGAAGCCAGGGTCATCACCTCCAGGCGCGAAAGTCCCGCACGCTTGCGCTTTGCCTCGCGCTCCTCGGTCCAGAAGCGATCCCACTCGCGCTTCATGCGATCGACCCACTCGTCGGGCGTGGTGGTCCAATAAAGCTCGTAGGTATCGGGCAGGAAGATCGAAAAGAGCGTTTCGGTGGACATTCCGACCCGTTTGGCCGTCGCAGGATTCTGTAACACGCCGAGAATCTCCACCGAATCGGCATCAATCTGACCGGCCAGTTTACCGGCCAGCTGCGCAGGGATGCGGACATTATTCACGGTCACCCGCACGGGGGTCTGCTCACCGAGTTTCAGGATGCGCACCAGACGGATAACATCCATCTTCGGCTCGAGGCGATAGTAGCCCGGCTTGAAGCTGTTTTCGAGGTTTAAGCGCTTGGCGTAGAGATTGAAAGCCGCCTTGTAGCGCACCTTCTTTAGGAGCGAATCGCACAAGGTTTGGTAGTCGGCCTTGCGGCTCACATACAGCTCGACAGGCTCTTTAAGGGCGTTTGTCTTAAACATCACAATGCCCGTCGCAGCAGCCACGGCACCCAGCACAACACCTGCCAAAAAACAACGAATAAGGAGGGTTCGAAAGCTATTTTTTGCCATCTTTTTTCATTTTTTTTGCAAAGATAAGAAAATTTCTCTACTTTTGTCCCCTGGTGTGAGTCTTATACGACCAGCTCCTGCAGAACCCCCCAGGTGCGGAAGCAAGCAAGGGTATGCGGTTGTAGCGGTGCGATATAAACAGCTCACACCATTTTTTGTATCCATACGGATACAAAAAATGGTGTGAGATTCACACTCATATCCACATTCCCTCCTAAAGGGCCTGTCTAACAAGACTGATTTTAACGATTTCACCCCCGCCAGAAGTGTGTCTGACGGGGGTGATTTTCATTTTTTAGGACTTGTTAGACAGCCCCCTTGAGTAAGAGGAGATCCCATAGGGCAACAAAAAAAAGGTGTGATACCATTGATTGCTAAAGGTTGCTAAAGGAAACTAAGGGAAGGCCAAATAGCACTTTAGTTACCTTTAGTTGCCTTTAATTACCTTTCTTCTGCTCCTCTAAAATCGAAAAATTAGATGTCGTGCGAAAGTGGCGCGGGCACGGTCTGACTCATATCCCAATCACCCCACTTCTCAGCCACAAAATCGAGGGTCATGTAGAGCTCCTCGACATCGAGGGAGGTGACGAGCTTCATGCGGGTGGACTTAAAGTCGGGAAGCCCCTTAAAATAATTGGTCAGGTGGCGACGCATCTCCAGGATGCCGACATAATCCCCTTTGACTTCCAGTGACTTGGCGAGGTGCTCCTTGGCAATCGCTACGCGCTCCACGACCGAGGGCTGTGCCATCCGCACACCCGTGCGGAGGAAGTGTTTGCACTCCTCGAAGATCCACGGACGGCCATAGGTCGCGCGACCGATCATCACGCCATCCACGCCGTAGCGATTGAACATTTCGGCCGCCTTCTCACCCGAATCGACATCGCCGTTGCCGATGATCGGAATCTTGATCAGGGGGTTGTTCTTCACCTTGCCGATCAGCGTCCAATCGGCCTCACCGCGATACATCTGGGCGCGCGTGCGACCGTGGATCGTCAGGGCAGCAATACCCACATCCTGCAAGCGGAGGGCGATCTCCTCGATATTCTTTGACTCCTCGTCCCAGCCCAGGCGCGTCTTGACCGTCACGGGTTTCTTCACCGCCTCGACAATCTGACGCGTCATCTCGACCATCAGCGGCACATCACGCATCATGCCCGACCCTGCCCCACGACCGGCAATCTTCTTGACAGGACAGCCGAAGTTAATGTCAATCACCTCCGGCCCTGCAGCCTCGGCCATCTTGGCCGCCTCAACCATCGGCTCGATGCGGTTGCCGTAGATCTGAATTCCCACGGGACGCTCACGCTCGTCGATGTTGAGTTTACGCAACGATTTGGCCGCCTCGTGCATCAGGCCGTCCGAGGAGATAAACTCCGTATAGACCATATCCGCACCGAATCGTTTGCACATATAGCGGAACGAAGGGTCGGTCACATCCTCCATGGGAGCAAGCAAGAGGGGCTTATCGCCCAAATCAATATCGGCAATTTTCATCTAATTAGCGGTTTTCTTGCGCAAAAATAGTGGATTATTGGCAATAAAACGCTAAATTTGTACCCAAATTTTGACTTATGAACATCGAAAAATTTATAGCCGACACTGTGCAAGGTGCAGTCGAGGCACTCTACGGCCCGCTCACGGGTGAGCAGTTGCAGATTCAGAAGACCCGCAAGGAGTTCGCCGGCGACTATACGCTGGTGACCTTTCCGCTGCTGAAAAAGAGCCGCAAAAGCCCCGAGATGACCGCCAACGAGATTGGCGCATGGATCAAGGAGAACAAGGCCGAGATCAAGGATTTCAATGTAATCAAGGGCTTCCTGAATCTGGAGCTTGCCCCCGAATTTTGGGCCGACCGCTTTGCCGAGATCGTGACCGACAAGGAGTTTGGCTACGGTAAGCCGACCGGTCGCTCGATCATGATCGAGTACTCGTCGCCCAACACGAACAAGCCGCTCCACCTGGGTCACATCCGCAACAACCTCTTGGGTTACTCCGTGGCCGAGATCCTGAAGGCCAACGGCCACTCGGTCATCAAGGCCAACCTGGTCAATGACCGCGGTATCCACATCTGCAAGTCGATGCTTGCTTGGCAGCTCTACGGCGAGGGCGAGACCCCCGCATCGTCGGGCATGAAGGGCGACCACCTCGTAGGTAAGTACTATGTCGAGTTCGACAAGCACTACAAGGCCCAGATCAAGGAGCTGATGGCCGAAGGCATGAGCGAGGAGGAGGCCAAGAAGCAGGCTCCGATCATGCGCGGTGCGCAGGAGATGCTGCGTAAATGGGAGACGGGCGACGAGGAGGTACGCGCACTCTGGACGACGATGAACGGCTGGGTGTATGACGGCTTCGACGTGACGTACAAGGCACTGGGTGTCGATTTCGACAAGGTGTACTACGAGTCGCAGACCTACCTGCTGGGCAAATCGCTCGTCGAGGAGGGTTTGGCTAAAGAGGTATTCTACCGCCGCGAGGACAACTCGGTGTGGATCGACCTGACGGGTGACGGCCTGGACGAGAAGCTCTTGCTGCGTGGCGACGGCACGTCGGTCTATATGACGCAGGACCTCGGCACGGCCTTCCGTCGTTTCGAGGATAACAAGCTCGACGATATGATCTACGTCGTGGGTAACGAGCAGAACTACCACTTCCAGGTGCTGAAGCTCGTGCTGAAGAAGCTCGGTTATGCCGAGTGGAGCGACCACATCACCCACCTCTCGTATGGTATGGTGGAGCTGCCCGAGGGCAAGATGAAGTCGCGCGAGGGTACGGTGGTCGATGCCGACGACCTGATCGAGGATATGGTTAAGACCGCCCGTGAGATGTCGGCCGAGCTGGGCAAGCTCGACGGTTGCACGGAGGAGGAGGCCGAGGCTGTTTCGACGATGGTCGGCCTGGGTGCTCTGAAGTACTTCATCCTCAAGGTCGATCCCAAGAAGACGATGCTCTTCGATCCGCGCGAGTCGATCGACTTCAACGGCAACACAGGCCCCTTCATTCAGTACACCCACGCCCGCATCTGCTCTGTTTTGCGCAAGGCTGACGAGGCTGCGATCGACTACTCATCGCACGCTTGCACCGAATTGTTGCAGGAGGAGATCGAGCTGATCAAGTCGCTGACCGA
>CAYOEE010000080.1:0-5458 GCA_964402935.1 uncultured Alistipes sp.
CCACAGCCGTTTCAGCAGTTCGCGCACGCGCTCTACGCTGTAACCGCTCCAGGTGGCTATCTCGGCCTCGTTGATCGGGCGGAAGTCGTTGAAAATGCCGTTGTAGAGGCGCAGCAACACCCGAATAAAGGGATCCAGCTCGTTGCGATTGACTCGGATGCGGTACAGCTCGTCGCGGCTGACCATGAACATGATGCGTGCCGGATTGTCCTGCGCATCGGTCAGCGTCATATATCCGTTGAGTTGCAACAGCTTGATGGCGTTTGCAACTGTCCCCTCGTAGCGGTGGTTGCGGGCGCAGTATTCGAAGATGTTGAACAGATAGGAACTTTGCTCCCCATCCCCGATGGCGATTTGCAGGTAGGAGCAGATCTCCTCGTAGATGTCTTTGACCTGCTCCAGCGGGGGGAACTCCTGCTCGTAGCGTCTGACAATGCGCTGCGGATCATCCTCCGAGGCGAGCAGCAGGGCGTAGGCACGCTTGCCGTCGCGTCCGGCACGACCGGCCTCCTGATAGTAGCTTTCGAGCGAGTCGCACATCGTGTAGTGCACCACGAAGCGTACATCGGGCTTGTCGATACCCATGCCGAAGGCGTTGGTGGCCACCATGACCCGCACGCGATTCTCGATCCACTCCTCCTGACGGATCGAACGCTCGGCGTGAGCCAGTCCGCCGTGGTAGGCCTCGGCCGTGATCCCCTCCCGACGCAGAAACTCGGCCACCTGCTCCGTGGCCTCGCGCGTGCGTACATAGACAATGCCCGTCCCCGGGACATTCTGTACCAGACGCAGAAGTTGTCCCTGCTTGTCGTCGGTCATGCGCACACTGTACGAAAGGTTGGGGCGCAGGAAGTTGCCTCGGAGCAGGTTCGGCTCGGGGAATTGCAGATTTTCCATGATGTCCTTCGTCACCAGCTCCGTGGCCGAGGCCGTGAGCGCCAAAATCGGCACTTCGGGGTGAGCACGACGCAGCTCGGCAATGTGGAGGTACGAAGGGCGGAAATCGTAGCCCCACTGCGAAATGCAGTGAGCCTCATCGACGGCAATGAGCGCAAGATTCATCTTCGATACGCGCACCAAAAACAGCTCCGTGGCGATTCGTTCGGGGGCGATGTAGAGAAATTTCACGGTGCCATAGACGCAGTTATCCAGCAGACGGTCAATCTCTTGCGGGGAGAGCCCCGAGTGAATCGCCACGGCCTGAATACCGCGTCGGCGGAGGTTGTCCACCTGATCCTTCATTAGGGCGATGAGGGGCGTCACGACAATGCACAACCCCTCGCGGGCGAGGGTCGGCACCTGGTAGGTGAGCGACTTTCCGCCACCCGTGGGGAGCAATGCCAGCGTATCCCGACCCGCCATGACGGAGTTTATAATCTCCTTCTGCATGGGTCGGAACTCATCGTAGCCCCAATAGCGGCGCAATACTTCGTATAGCTTGCTCTCGTTCATTGAATGACAAAGATACGATTTCGTCGGCCAAAATTCAAACATCGAAAATTAAAATATCATCACAAAGTTCCGCAGATACCCATTTTTTGGGTATTTTTCGACAGGGTATCATGAATTTGCTAAAAAAAATGTATCTTTGCACCGTATGAAGATTTCCAACCAATACAAGGTGCGTGAGATGGCCGGTGAGCACATCATCGTGATGCCCGGTCGTTACGGGGTCGATATGACCCGTGTGGTGGCGTTGAACGCTACGTCGCTCTATCTGTGGGAGGCGCTTGCGGAGCGTGAGTTCGACCTCGATGAGGTGGCGCGTCTTTTGACCGAAAGCTACGAGATCGATGTCGAGACGGCACGTCGCGATGCCGAGAAGTGGATTGAGCAACTCACCGCGTGCGGTATTTTGGAGAACTAAACCCCTGAGAACAAGATGCAACGGATGCGACAACTGATGGCTTTGGTGCTCTGCACGGCCTACCTGATGTGGGTGGGTGGTGTGGCCTTGTCGTCGCTCTTGTGTCCCTGCGTCGAGCTGCACCGCCACAGCGCGCATTGCTGTCACGACCACGGCCACTCGCATCCCGATATGCACCCTCTGCAGGCGGCTCATGATGCCGATTTCTCGGCTCCCTGCTGCGACAATCACCACTCGAACAGCATCGCCCTCTACACCGTAGGCGAGGATCAGGACCGTGTGACCAAAGTCGGGGTGCGCGATCTTCTGCTGTTCGTTCTGCCGCGGGTGGAGGTGCTTGAGCCGAACCTCGACTTCTGTCCCTGTGAGCAATCGCTCGATCGGGTGCTTCGAACCCGTTTGTGCGCCGTGTCCTATAAGGCACTGCGTGCCCCTCCTGTGAAGGCTTAAAACCCTATTTTTACCCCTTTCGGATACGAATTCGGGGTTGAATTTCGTTTTAACCTTAACAGAAATTTCATGAAGATTAAACTTTTAACACTTTTTGCAGCCCTGCTGGCTGCCTCCGTGTCGCTCTCGGCACAAAACCTCACGGGTAAGGTGACCGATCCGTCGGGCGAACCGCTGATCGGTGCTTCGGTCTATTGGGCCGGTACGACCGTGGGCGGCTCGACCGATCCCGAAGGCAACTACATCATCTACCGCGTCAAGGGGCATGATCGCCTCGTAGCGGCCTACCTCGGCTTCACGAACGATACGATTCAGGTGGCCGATGGGGTCGAGCGTCTCGATTTTCAGTTGGAGGCCGACGGCGTGGCCGTGGAGGATGTGGTGATTGAAGGCACGCTGAGCGGTAACTACGTCAAGCGCGACGGTATCCTGAAGAACGAGATGATCTCCTTTGCGGGTCTCTGCAAGATGGCCTGCTGCAACCTGGCCGAGTCGTTCGAAAATTCGGCTTCGGTGACGGTGGGGTATAGCGATGCCATCTCGGGAGCACGTCAGATCAAGATGCTCGGCCTGGCCGGTACCTATACCCAGATTCTGGACGAGAACCGCCCCATTATGCGCGGCCTGAGTGCCCCCTATGGGTTGAGTTATACGCCCGGTATGTGGCTTAATTCGATTCAGGTGTCGAAGGGTGTGGCTTCGGTGACGGCCGGTCACGAGGCCATTACCGGTCAGATCAACCTCGAGCACCGCAAGCCGACCGACGAGGAGCGTTTGTTTGTCAATTTCTACCTCGACGACGAGTTGCGTCCCGAGTTGAACCTCTCGTCGGCCATCCCGCTGACGAAGGATAAGCGACTCTCGACGGTCATCCTCTTCCACGGCTCGGCCGATACGGATGTGCGCGAGATGGATCATAGCCACGACCTCTTCCGCGATCAGCCCGAGACGAATCTGCTCTCGCTCTCGAACCGTTGGCTCTACCAAGCTCCGGGAGGTGCACAGGTTCGCTGGGGCTTCAAGCTCCTGCAGGAGAACCGCCTGGGCGGTATGATGGATTACGAGGATGATCTCCGTTCGCTCATGGCCCGCGATTGGGATTGGGTCTCGACCGGCAAGGAGATGCCGGCCTACGGTTCGCACATCCGCAACCGCGAGGCGGGGGCCTACTTCAAAATCGGCGTGCCGGTCGGTAAAGCCGTCTGGAACGAGGAGGATCAGGAGGAGCTGCGCTCGAATCTGATCACGGTGGTGGATTTCGACCACTACAACGAGGATGCCTACTTCGGTCTGAACGACTACTACGGACAGGAGAATAACGCTTCGCTCAATGCGGCCTATCAGCGCTATTTCACCCCGCGCTCGTCGCTGATTCTGGGTCTTCAGGCGCACCTGGCCTCGGTCAATGAGTCGCTCATGAACCACACGCCCTGGATCGACGATAATTCCTATTTGGTAAACAGCTTTGCACTCGATCGCGAGGAGCAGGAGGTGGGTCTTTATGGCGAGTACACCTACGCCATTAAGGACAAGTTCTCGTTGGTACTCGGCGTGCGTGGCGATTACAACACCTTCTACGATCGTTACCTTTTCACGCCCCGCAGCCACATCCGTTGGAGCATCACGCCGCTACTGACACTGCGCCTCTCGGCCGGTATGGGTTACCGCTCGACGAACGTCTTTACGGACAATATCGGTATCCTCACGACGGGCCGCAAGATCGTTTTCCAGGACGGCAATTATACCTCACGCGAGTGGTTCGATGAGTTCGACCGCATGGAGGAGGCCCTCACGATGGGTGGCTCTTTGACGCAGACCTTCTCGCTCTTCGGTTATGAGAACGCCACGCTGAGCTTCGATTTCTTCCGCACGGAGTTTAACAACTCGGTGGTGGTGGATCAGGAGTGGGATCCCACGCTGATCAATATCTACAATACGGACGGCAAGTCCTACACGAACACCTACCAGGTCGATTTCTCGTGGACGCCCGTCGAACGATTGGATATCTTTGCCACCTACCGCTACACGGACAGCCAAATGACGATTCGTCGCCCCGATGGCACGACGGCTCGTGTCGAGCGCCCGCTGGTCAATGACTTCAAAACGCTGCTCAATGTCCAGTATGCCACCCGTTTCCGTCGCTGGGTCTTCGACGTGACGGCTCAATACAACGGCTCGGCGCGTATCCCCTCGCAGACGGGCGATTTGGCCGATGCGACCTGCTCACCCTGCTACCCGATGTTCTATGCTCAGGTTACGCGCAAGGTGGGTAAATTCGACCTCTACCTGGGTTGCGAGAATATCGCCGATTACCGCCAAGAGGTGCCGATTATGGGTGCGGAGAATCCCTACTCGACAGCGTTCAACTCGATGAACGTGTGGGGTCCCCTGATGGGTCGCAAGTTCTACTTCGGCCTCAGATTTAATTTGTATTAGTAAAAAAGTATAACCTTAAATAACAGAAAACCATGAAAAAGATTTTGATGATTTGCCTCGTGCTGGTGATGGGTATGAGTGTTGCAATGGCTCAGAAGCCGGCCAAGAAGCCGGCCAAGCAGATGACGACGACCGTATTTGTAACGAACCTCGATTGCCCGAACTGCGCCAAGAAGGTCGAGAACAACGTGCCTTCGCTCGGTAAGGGTATCAAGGACCTGAAGATCGACCTCGCTTCGCGTGAGGTGAGCGTAACCTACGACGCCACGAAGAATAACCCCGAGACCATTATCAAGGGCTTTGAAAGCCTGAAGGTTGAGGCTTCGGTTAAGAAATAATATCCTTGAGCGTTTCTCTCCCATCATCATGAAACGTATCGTAACTTTTGGCGAGCTGATGCTCCGCCTTACTCCGCCCTCGTTCGACCGCTTTGGCCAAAGTTCACGCTTTGAGGCCAACTTCGGTGGCAGCGAGGCCAATGTGGCCGTCTCGCTGGCTAACTACGGCCTTGAGAGTGAGTTTGTGAGCTGCCTGCCGGCCAACAAGATTGCCGATGCCTCGATCCGCGACCTGAACCATTACGGGGTTGTGACCGATCATGTGATCCGTCACGCGGGTCGCATGGGGCTTTACTACATGGAGGAGGCCGTGGCGATGCGCTCCTCGCAGGTGGTCTATGACCGTGGCGACTCGGCCTTCGATCGT
>CAYOEE010000080.1:5558-6943 GCA_964402935.1 uncultured Alistipes sp.
TTCGGTACGGAGTTGGAGTACAAGCAGGCCTTGGGGGTCGATATGCCGGCCTTTAAGGCGGTCGATACGGCCTACGAAATGCCGATGGAGGGCTACCGCAAGGCGGCCGAGGAGGTGGCTGCGAAGTTGCCGCACTGCCATACGATCGTCTTTGCCCTGCGCAATGTGCTCCATGCCCAGCACCACCTCTTGGGTGGCACGCTCTGGCATCGGGGCGAGATATTCTCGTCGCGCATCTTCGATATCGAGGGGGTTGTGGATTGTGTCGGCGTGGGCGATGCCTACAATGCCGGTATTATCTACGGTATGCTGCACGATTGCACGATGCAGCGTGCGCTCGACCTGGGTGCGGCGGCTTGTGCCCTGAAGAACACAGTGCCGGGCGACTACGCTCAATTCCCGATCGAGGAGATTATGGCCGCCGCCGATGGAAATACCAACGGCCGCGTGCAGCGATAAGTTGAAAGTTGAGAGTTGAAAGTTTTTCTTGCTTTTATTCGCTCAACAAAATAAAATGGGAGATAGCCTTTGCCGGTGGCTATCTCCCATTTTGTTGAGCTAACTTTCAACTATCAACTTTCAACTATCAACTTTTAACTTTCAACTCTACTCCATTGGGAAGATTTTCACTTCGGTTACCCCTTCGAGCTGTGCTTTGAGCGCCTCGAGGTCGGTCTTTTGCTCCACCTGGCCGTAGTGGTAGGGGTAGAAAAGGGTCGGTTGGATCGCTTTGACAGCCTCCACGGCCTGCTCCACGGTCATCGTGTAGGGCTGATTGACAGGTAGGAACGCCACGTCGATATTCTTCAGCGCTTTCATCTCTTTGGTCGGCTCCGTATCGCCTGCGATGTAGATGCGCGTACCGCCAAGCGTGAGGATGTAACCGCAATCCTCGCGCTCCTTGGGGTGGAATTGGGTGTGCCCCTCCGAGGTGTTGTAGGCCGCTACGGCTTCGACTTTGACCCCCTCAAGCGGATTGGCTACGCTCCCCGGGCGCATCGTGTGGCAGTTCATCTCGAAGGCCTCGGCCGAGGTGCGATCACAGAGAATCTCGGTCGTGCGGGTCGAGAGTTCATCCACGGCCACCGCGTCGAAGTGGTCGGAGTGGTGGTGCGTAACGAGTATCGCATCGGCCTTCTTCAGCCGTCCGTAGTCGGCGTGCGCCATCACCGGATCGATGTAGAGCCACTTGCCCTCAAACTCGATGGCGAGCGAGGCGTGGGCATGGAAATGGAAGGTGATCGAGCTTCCGTCGCGTGCCGTGATGGTGTCCGAAGGGTACGTTGCGGCCTTCTTGCCACAACCGAAAAGGGAGAGGATCGAAATCATAAGTAGTGCGTAGATCGGTTTTCTTAACATGGTATTTTGCCCTTTTGAGCCGTTTT
>CAYOEE010000081.1:0-6936 GCA_964402935.1 uncultured Alistipes sp.
TCGCCTCCTCGATCGTCACACCCTCCTTCTGGATCGTCTGACGGAAGGGATAGAGATTAACGCAAACCAGGTCGATAAACTCGATCTCGTTCTCCTTCAGTGCCTGAAGGTGGCTCTCATCGTCACGACGCGCCAGCAGACCACCGTGCACCTTCGGGTGCAGGGTCTTCACACGACCGTCGCAAATCTCCGGGAAACCCGTTACATCGCTGATGTTGATTACCTCCACACCGCTCTCCATGAGCAGTTTCATCGTACCGCCCGTGGCGATCACCTCCCAGCCCATATCGCGCAGGCCCTTGGCAAACTCGACCACGCCACGCTTGTCGCTTACACTAACTAATGCTCTCATTTCCTGTTATTTGTTTGTTGTTATTTTTCGTATGGTTTCCACATAGAGGGGATATTCGATGGCGTGAATCCGACGCTCCAACTCCTCTAGGTCGTTGCCGTCGTACTCGAAAGCTCGCTGAGCAATGATGCGCCCGCCATCGAGCGAGGCATCGACCTCGTGAATCGTCACGCCAAATACCTTCACGCCCGCCTCCAAGGCCTGCTCCATCGCCCGTGCACCGCGAAAAGCGGGCAGCAGCGAGGGGTGGATGTTGATCATCCGACCCGCAAAGGCCTCCAGCAGGGTCTCCCCCACCAGGCGCATATAGCCCGCCAAACAGATCAGCTCGACACCGGCATCCTTGCAACGGCTGACAATCTCGCGCTCGTAGTCCGCCTTCGAGCCGTACTCTTTCGGCCGAAACGCAAAGCACTCGACCCCATGGCGCGCAGCGCGCTCCACAACCTCGGCTTCGGGTTTATCCACGACGACCAAGACCACGCGAGCCGGCAATTCGCCCCGCTCGGTAGCCGTTACGATCGCCTCGAAGTTCGTACCCCGACCGCTGGCAAAGACTGCTATTCGACGCTCCACCTCGTGTGTTTTTTTGATTTAGCGGATCACAACGCCCTCGCCCTCGATCACGCGACCGATTACCGAGGCCTTCTCACCGGCGGCCGTCAACAGCTCGATAGCCTTCGCAGCCTCCGTTTCGTCGAGAGCGATGACCATGCCGATACCCATGTTGAAGATGTTGAACATCTCGCGGTGCGGGATACCGCCCCACTTCTCCAGAGCACGGAAGACGGGCAGAATCTCCCACGAGCCCTCCGTCACCTCAACGCCCTGACCATCTTTCAGGATGCGAGGGATGTTCTCATCGAAACCGCCACCCGTGATGTGACTGATGCCGTGTACGTCGCAGTTGCGAATCACCTCCAGCACCTGCTTAACGTAGATGCGCGTCGGGGTCAGCAGCTTCTCACCAAGCGGTGCACCGGGCAGCTCCTCGTACTCCTTCATCAAGTCGAGCGCATGATCCGACACAACCTTGCGCACCAGGCTGAAGCCGTTCGAGTGGACACCGCTCGAGGCAACACCTACAAGCACGTCACCCACCTTGACCTTCGAGCCGTCGATGAGCTTCTTCTTCTCTACGACACCCACCGTGAAGCCGGCGATGTCGTACTCACCCTCGGTGTACATACCCGGCATTTCGGCCGTCTCGCCACCTACGAGGGCACAACCTGCCTGACGGCAACCCTCGGCCACACCGGCTACGATCTGCTCGATCTTGGCCGGCTCGTTGCTGCCCACGGCTACATAGTCCAGAAACAGCAACGGCTCGGCACCCTGTGCCAAGACATCATTGACGCACATAGCCACCGCGTCGATACCGATCGTATCGTGCTTGTCGATGGCAAACGCGAGCTTAAGTTTCGTACCCACGCCGTCCGTACCGCTCACCAAAACGGGCTCCTCGACCTTCAGCGCCGAGAGGTCGAACATACCGCCAAAGGCACCGATGTTGCCCATCACGCCCAAGCGATTGGTCGAGCTGACATGTTTTTTGATGCGTCGCACCACTTCGTAACCGGCCTCAAGATTTACGCCGGCCTTTTCATAAGATTGAGCCATAGTTTTATTGTCGTTTTGTTATTTCTTGCATTTCTTTATTGTCGCGCTGTTGTGGTAGAGCGCCGTCGGATAGCGCCCCGTGAAGCAGGCCGTGCACAACTCCTCGCGGTTTCCGGCCGTGTAGAGCGACTCCTCCGAAAGGAAGGCCAGTGTATCGGCACCGATCGCCTGACACACCTCCGGCACAGACAGACGGGCCGAGATCAATTCGTCGTAGCTCGTCGTATCTACACCGTAGAAGCAGGGCTCGGTCATCGGGGGCGAGGCGATGCGGACGTGCACTTCGGTAGCACCCGCCTCCTTGAGCATCGTGACGATGCGACGCGACGTCGTACCACGCACGATCGAGTCATCGACCAGCACCACGCGCTTGCCCTTGACGATGGTTCTCACGGCCGAGAGCTTCATTCTCACACCCTTTTCGCGCAGTGCCTGCGTCGGCTGGATAAAGGTGCGGCCAATGTACTTGTTCTTAATCAGACCCATCTCATACGGCAGGCCGCTCGCCTCGGCATAACCCATCGCGGCGCTGAGGCTCGAATCGGGAACACCGACCACGATATCGGCCTCGGCAGGGGCCTCCTTAAAGAGCAGTTTTCCCGTCTCCTTACGGTAGGCGTGCACGTTGCAACCCTCGATATCGCTATCCGGACGCGCCAGGTAGATGTACTCCATCGAGCACATACAGTGGTGCTTGAACTGCGAATAGAGATTCGAGCGGATACCGTGGTGATCGATCGTCACCACCTCACCGGGTTCGATGTCGCGGATATACTCCGCACCCACCGTATCGAAAGCGCACGTCTCACTCGCAATGACATACCCGTCACCCAACCGACCGATGGCCAGCGGATGCAGGCCGTGCTTATCGCGGCAGGCGTAGATACGACGCGAGGTCATCACCAGGAAGGTAAAGGCGCCCTCCATCATATTCAGAGCATCCAGAATCGCCTCGATGCGGGGACGGTTGGCGCGAAAATCCTTCTTGATCAGGTGTGCCAGGATCTCGCTATCGGAGCTTGACTGGAACAGGCTGCCCCGCTTCTCGAGGTAGGCACGAAGCTCCTCGGCATTGACCAGCGAGCCGTTGTTGGCAATCACAAAGTCACCCGACTGGTGGTGGAAGAAGAGCGGTTGCACATTCTCCAGGCGGTTACCCTCGGCCGCCGTGTAGAGCACATGACCGATGGCCATCTGCCCCTGCATCTTTTGCAACTCGTCACCCTTGAAGACTTCGGTCACAAGACCCTTGCCTTTGATGCGGTGGAAACCGCCCTGCTCCTCGTAGCTCACGATACCGCAACCCTCCTGACCGCGGTGTTGTAACGCGTGCAGACCGTAGTAGGTCAGCGTGGCGGCATCCTCGACACCATAGATGCCGAATACGCCACATTCGTCGTTGATGTTTCTTGTTTGATACATACCCTTTCGTGTGCTTAGTTCAACTGTTGTTCCAGGCGGCTCAGAATCTCCTCATAGGCCTCACGCACGCGACCCATATCGCGGCGGAAGCGGTCGTGGTCGAGCTTCTCGCCCGTCACGCTGTCCCACAGACGGCAGGTGTCGGGTGAAAGCTCGTCGGCCAGGACAATCTCGCCTTCGCTCGTCTTGCCGAACTCGACCTTAAAATCGACCAACTTGATGTTGATCTTTAGAAACAACTCCTTCAACACCTCGTTGATGCGACCGGCAATGGCATAAATCTCCTCCAGCTCCTCGTAGGTAGCCAGCTCCAATGCCACGGCCTGATGGTCGTTCATCAAAGGGTCGCCCAGTTCGTCGTTCTTGTAGCAGATGTCGTAGATCGTGTTCTTGGGTTCGAAGCCCTCCTCCATGCCCAGGTGGCGAGCCATCGAGCCTGCGATCACGTTTCTTACGACCACCTCGATCGGGAAGATCTGCACCTTGCGGCAGAGCTGATCGCGCTCGTTGAGCGTATCAATGTAGTGCGTCTTGATCCCGTTGGCCTCCAGGTGGCGGAACAAGAGGGTCGAGATGGCATTGCTCAAGACTCCCTTATTGAGGATCGTCGCCTTTTTGATGTTGTTGAAGGCCGTGGCATCGTCCTTGTAGTGGATGATGATCCGATCCGGATCGTCGGTGGCCACCACCTGCTTTGCCTTGCCCTCGTAGAGCTTTTCAAGCTGCTTCATTGTCATAATTAACCTAACCTTATTGTTATTTCTTACGGAAATAGTTCACTGCATTCTCGAACAGCGGCTGACGCTTCTCGCCCACGATGTTCTTGTAGAGTTGCTCCTCGTAACGCTCCGTGTGACCCATCTTACCCAGGATGCGGCCATCGGGCGAAATGATACCCTCGATGGCATACGACGAGCCGTTGGGGTTGTAGGGCGACTCGGCCGTCGGCTGACCCTGCTCATCCACATCTTGGAAGGCCACCTGACCACGCTCAAAGAGCTCCTTGGCCATCGCCTCGCTCACCACGAACTTACCCTCGCCGTGGCTGACGGCAATGGCGTGCTCGTCGCCCAATTCGAAGCTCGAGAGCCAGGGCGAACGGGTCGTCGAAACGCGCGTCGTCACGATCTGCGAGATATGGCGGTTGATATCGTTGCGGAAGAGCGTGGGCGACTCGGCCGTTACCATACCCAGACGGCCATAAGGCAACAGACCCGACTTCACCAGCGCCTGGAAACCGTTGCAGATACCCAGGATCAAGCCGCCACGATCGAGCAGGGCGTGAATCTCGGTCTTGACCTTCTCGTTGTTCAGCACGCTCACAATCAGCTTGGCCGAACCATCCGGCTCGTCACCGGCCGAGAAACCACCCGAAAGGGCGAAGATATGCGCCTGGCGGATGTGGGCACACATCTCGTCGATCGAACGCAGAATATCATCCTCCTCCAGGTTGCAGAGCACGCTCGTGCGCACCTCGGCACCTGCACGACGGAAGGCCTTGGCCGTATCGTAGTCGCAGTTCGTACCCGGGAAGACGGGCAGGTAGGCAATCGGCGTCTCGACAGCCTCGCCCGCGTAGCAATCCGTGCGCTTCTCGGGCGTCGAGGTCATCACCTCGGCCTCGTTCTTGCTCGTATCGGGATAGATCGTCGCAAAGCGGGCACGGTTGGCCTCGAAAAGCTCCTCCAAAGGCATCTTCACGCCCTCGACCGAGATCATCTCCTCCTCCGTGGTGCGACCGATCAAAACGGCATTCTCATCATCAAGCTGACCCGCAACCTCGACCAGAATCGAGCCGTAGGCGTAGTCGTAAAGCTCCTTTTCGGGCATCGAGAGTTCAACACCGATCTTGTTACCGAAGGCCATCTTCGCCACACCCTCGGCAACACCACCCATGCCGACCGACCAGGCAGCGAGGATGTTGCCCTTCTCGATCTCGTCGCTCACGAACGTAAAGTTGCGCTTGAGCTGATCCGTATCGGGCATATAGTGCTCGTCAGGCGTGTGGCGCACGAGGTAGAGGTTATGCCCTGCGCCCTTCAGATCGGTCGAAATCACCTGCTTGGCATCGACGGTCGTAATACCGAAGGCCATCAGCATCGGCGGCACGTTGATATCCTGGAACGTACCCGACATCGAGTCCTTACCGCCAATCGACGGCAGACCCAGCGCCACCTGCATCTTCAGCGCACCAAGCAGTGCCGAGAGGGGCTTACCCCACGAGGTCGGCTCCTTGGTCATGCGCTCGAAATACTCCTGATACGAGTAGCGCATCATATCGTAGCGAGCACCGGCAGCCACCACCTTCGCGGCAGCCTCCACGACGGCATAAGCTGCTCCGTGGTAGGGGCTCCAGGTGGCCAGGTTGGGGTTATAGCCGTAGGCCATGATCGAGGCCGTATCGGTATAGCCGTCCACGGGCAATTTCTGCACCGACACCTGCGTCTCGGTGCGCTGCGTCTTACCACCAAAGGGCATCAAGACGGTCGAACGACCAATCGACGAGTCGAACATCTCGATCAGACCCTTCTGCGACGTCACATTCCAATCCTCGAGATTCTGCTTGAAACGCTCCTCGACGCTCGTACCCTTCATCTCACGCGCAAAGGGATTGCACTCCTCCACGGCAGCTACCGCAGCCTCTGCATAGTGCTTTGCACCGGCCGAGTCGATAAACTCGCGGCTCAGATCCACCACCAGCTTACCCTTATTATACATACGCATACGGGCCGTATCCGTCACATCGGCTACATGCACCGCCTCGATATTCTCCTCACGGCAGTGGGCCATAAACTCCTCCACATCCTTCTTCTCGATCACCACCGACATACGCTCCTGCGACTCGCTGATGGCCAGCTCCGTGGAGTTCAGACCGCTATACTTCGTCGGCACGCGGTCGAGGTAGATATCCAGACCGTCCGTCAGCTCACCGATGGCGACACTCACACCACCGGCACCGAAGTCGTTCGATTTCTTGATCAGGCGCGTCACCTCCGGACGACGGAACAGGCGCTCCAGCTTGCGCTCCTCGGGTGCGTTACCCTTCTGCACCTCCGAGCCGCACGTCTCGAGCGACTTCTCGTCATGCTCCTTCGACGAACCCGTGGCACCGCCGATACCGTCACGACCCGTGCGACCGCCCAAGTAGATCACCACATCACCCGGCGTGGGGCTTTCGCGGCGGACATTTTCAGCCTTCACGGCACCGACCACAGCACCCACCTCCAGGCGCTTGGCTACATACCCCTCGTGATAGACCTCACGGACATGAGTCGTAGCCAGACCAATCTGGTTGCCGTAGCTCGAATAACCGGCGGCCGCCTTCTTCGAGATGATGCTTTGAGGCAACTTGCCGGGGAGCGTATCCTCCACCTTCTGGTAGATATTGCCCGCACCCGTCACGCGCATCGCCTGATAGACGTAGCTTCGACCCGACAATGGGTCACGAATCGCACCGCCCAGGCAGGTCGAAGCACCACCGAACGGCTCAATTTCGGTCGGGTGGTTGTGCGTCTCGTTCTTAAACTGCAAGAGCCAGCGCT
>CAYOEE010000082.1:0-6929 GCA_964402935.1 uncultured Alistipes sp.
GATGAGCGCGCGTATTGATGTCGTTGGGATCGTACCACTCGTCCCACTTCAGGATGCTCGGCTCACCGGCTTCACGCTTCATACGCACCTTGTTCGTATTGTACATCCGGTCCCAATAGAGCTCGATGTTTTTGTTCATACCGTTTACCACATAAACGTAGTTCGACTGCAAGCCTTCTACATCTACATAGCCCTGCTGACGCATCTCCTCGGTGAAGGGGATGCGGATCGTCTCGGCATCCGGATTATCACGCGAAGGCTCGATCAAAATCTCATCCACGATATACTTACCCTCGCCATCCACCTGGTAGATCGCCTTGGCCTCGTTGTCGAGCTCCGTATTCTCGGTCAGATTCCAGCAGACACGCATCGAATTCTCGGTTACATTCTCCACCCAGAAGCACTCTGGAATACCGTAGCGCTCGCGGGTCGTAATAGCCACCTGGTCATCCCACTCACGACCACCGGCAGCACCCGAGATGATCGAGTTGTACTCATCACCCTTCTTCGAAAGGGTCTGGATACCGAAGCGGTAGATGGTCGAGTACTGCAAGTCTTTCACTCGCAGGCTCAACACCTCAGGACCTACAATCGTATCGAGGATCCACTCCTCGGGGTTCTGGAACTCATCGTCACGGTTCAGACCGGCTGCCATGATGTGGTAACCGGCGCAACCCTCTACGCCAAACCAGTAGAGCTGAATGTCGTTACGCGTACCCTCGACCACCGACGAATAGTAGGGCTCCGAGCTCGAAACACCGTTATTCTCGATGCGGAAGTGCGTCATGTGCTCACGCTCGGGATTGTCGTTTTTGACGCTCGAAAGATATTCGGTAGCGTCTTCAGAACAAGCCACGAAGCCTACAACCAGCGCGAAGCTGAGGAGCAACGATAAAAATTTATTGTATTTCATAGTTTTATGCTTCATTTTAGATTAACGATAGCCATATTTGTTCTCATAGGCACCGCCACTGCGAGCAATCACATCCTCCGGATAGGGCAGGATATAACGTACCGTAGGCAGCGAAGCGGCATCAACACCCCACAAGTCGGGAATAACCTCCGTACCATAGTGATCCTTGGCGCGGATATAGCCACGCAACGAGAAGAGTGCCTGAGCCTTCGGATAACCCTCCGTATCGTTGTACATCTGCGAGAGGTAGTAGCCCTGAGCCCACGCCGTACCCGGGTTCTTCTCGAAAGTCCACGGGTTGTAGATCTCTACGATCGGCAACTGCGTGTTGGGCATCGAACCGAACTTCGTGTAGTCGTAACCGGTGCTGAAGAGCAGGTTGTTGTCGGCATCCACCGTCTTGTAGAACAACTCGGCAGGCAGGTTCGTGAAGCGCTCGTCGGTGTTGTATTCCTCGTCACCCGAAACGTACCAAGCATAACCGAAGTACTGGTAGAATACGTCGCGGAGCACCTCAGCGTACTTGTTCCAACGAACCAGGTCGCGCCAGCGCAGACCCTCGCCACCGAACTCCCACTTACGCTCGTCCTGAATCAGAGCCAGGAAGTCGTCCTTCGAACCGGCAGCGGCTACATAGTTGTCCACCTTCTCGCCCCAATCGGCCTCCTGGAAGGCGCGACGACGTACCTGCTTGAAGGCGTCGATTGCCTCAGCCGTCGGGCCGTCGTTCACCTCGTTCGAAGCCTCGGCGTACATCAGCAGGACATCTGCATAGCGCATATAGGGGTAGTTGATACCCGTGTTACCCTGGCTGATGGCACCCATGGTGTTGCCGGCCTCGGTCCACAGCTTCGACCACTTACCGCAGTAAGCCGTCCAGGGATCCAGGCGCATGGCCACCTTACCGTCCGAACCATACTTCCACATGGCCGTACCGCAAACGTAGTTGCGACGCAGGTCGCTCTCGTCGAACGAGAAACGATAGAAGACGCTGAGCATATTGCTACCGCTCGTTTTGCCCCATACCGAAGCCGAACCGTCGTGCATCTGGGTCTCGTCGCCGTTCATGTCGTAGGCAGGACCCCAGTTGTAACCCACGTTACCGTTCACACCCTTCGTGTAGGGAATCTCGAAGATCGAATCGTCGTTGTTCGTCACGATGTAGTTGCACTGGTCAATGAAGTACTCATCGTAGCGCTTCGAGAGCGAGTGGTTGCCCTCGGCGATCACCTTACCGGCATACTCCATAGCCGTCTGGTAGTACTCCTTGTAGTTCGAGGGACGCTCCATCGTACCGATCTCGGCCGTCGAAGCACCCGGACGCAGCGAATAACCGCCGGCCGTGAGCGACATACGGGCGATCAAGGCCCAAGCGAACTCCTTCGAGCAACGCTGTACACCACCGTCGAGCGAAGCAGCGAACTTCATCGACTCCGAAGCCTCTTTCAGGTCGTCGATCAGCGTCTTGAGGATCGTATCACGATCTGCAACCTCCATCACCATCGGCGAGTCGGCAGCACGCACCAACGAGAAGGGAACATCACCAAAGAGAACAACCATATCGTGGTAGTTCATGGCGCGAATACACTTGGCCTCACCAATCATCTGCATCAGCTCCTCCTTGTTCTCCTCCAGGATAGCACAATTCGAGGCGGCAGTGATGAAGTTGTTGCAATACTCGATATTCGTATAGGCAGCCTGCCAGGTCTTCTCCAGGGCGCTGCCCGACGGCGTACAGTCAAACTGCTTGTAGTCAGCACCCGACGACGACTGCAGGTCGCTCGTGCTCGTAGCGTACTCCACGTCGCTGTTCAGGCAGAAGGTCGAGTAGTAAGCACCACCATAGGTGTTGCCGTCCAGCATATAGGCATAGCAGGCGTTCAACGCGCGGTTGATCTCCTCCATGTTGCCGAACACATATTCCTCGTCATACTTCGAATCGGACTTCACATCCAGGTAGTCCGAGCAGGCACTCAGACCGAGCATGGCAAGGATTCCAACTATAAATAACTTGCTATATTTCATTGCTTCAATTGATTACGGGATTAGAACGAGAGGTTAACACCAAACATATAACCACGGCTGCGCGGATACTTGTTGTAGTCCACACCCGGGGTCAAGCCCTTCTGAACATCCACCTCGGGGTCGTAACCGCTATAACCGGTCAGCAGCCAGAGGTTCGAACCGGTGAAGTAAACGCGCAGGCGCTGGATACCGGCCTTCTTCGTCAGCTTCGCGGGCAGCGTATAACCGAGCGTGATATCCGACAGACGCAGGAACGAACCGTCCTCTACGAAGTACGAGCTGGCGATGTACTTCTGTACATACTGCGGAGCCCACAGACGATCACCCTCATTGAGCGGAATGAAGTGGTCATCCATGTTGCTCGTCTGAGAATTGCCGTAGATGCGCTCACCCGAAGCGTTCGTAAAGTTCCAACGATTGTTGTGGTTGAACTTATCCAGCACGTTCACATAATTGCCTGCCGCGTTGTCGATTGCCGACGAAAGGGTGTAAGCCATGGCGTTGTAAACGTCGAAGTCGAGCATATAGGTGAAGTTGGCCGTCAAGTCAAAGTTCTTCCAGCGACCGTTGATCGAGAAACCACCCGTCAGAGCCGGATTCATGTCACCGATCTTCACCTTGTCATACTTATCCACTACATTCACGTCATCCTCACGGCCACCACCGTAATCAACCATGTTCTTAAACTTCGGCATACCGGGCTTCGGATCACCGTAGGTATCACCCGAACCCAAAACCGTCTTCACCGTCGTACCCGAATCATCGGTCGGGTCGAGGTGCGACCAGCTGTCGCTCTGCGTGCGATAGAGATCGTCGAAACCGTAAACACCGTCATATACATAACCATAGAGGATACCGATCGGCTCGCCTACCATGAGCTTGAAGGCCTCACCATCGGCCGAAACCTTGCTGGCGTTGCCACCCGTTGCCCACAGCTCGTTCACGTCACCGTTCAGCTTATCGACATTCGACTTGTTGTGACCTAAAGTCAGCGTCAGGCTCAGGTCGAAGTCCTTCTTACGAACAACCTGACCCGTAATGGTCAAATCGAAACCTTTGTTCGTTACCTGACCGATGTTCTGTACCTGGTTGCGGTAACCGGTCGTCAACGGAATCTGCGTCGTGTACAACATATCGCGCGTCGTATTCCAATAGAGCTCAGGCGTTACAACCAGTCGGTTGTCGAACATGCCCAAATCGACTGCCACGTTACGCGTGATGGTCGTCTCCCACTTAATATCGCGGTTGATGAAGGTCGAACCGTTGGCGTTTACATAGAACTGCTCGCCATACTCCGACGTACCCGAGAAGTCGGGACCGCCGTTCGATTTGATCGAGTAGAGGTAGCGCCACTGGTCGCTGTTGATAGCGTTGTTACCTACCATACCGATAGCCAGACGCAGCTTCAACTGGTTCACTACGTCGCTATCCTTCAGGAAGTTCTCCTCGTTGATAGCCCAAGCACCCGAGATCGAGGGGAAGTAACCCCACTGGTTGCCTTCGGCAAACTTCGACGAACCGTCGGCACGGAACGTAGCCGAGAGGTAGTACTTGTGCTTGTAGTTGTAGTTGGCCTGAGCGAAGTACGAAGCCATGCGGTCAGGCACAGACTCCGACGACGAGATCTGATAAGCCGAGCCCAGACCCATGTTGGCCAGTGCCTGCTCGGGCGAGATCAGCTGCGGGAAGAAGCGAGCCGTGCTGCTGTTCGAACGCGAATTCTGACCCTGAAGCTCGAAACCGGCCAGGAACGAAAGGTTGTGATCCTCCTTAACGGTGAAGTTGTAAGCAGCAGTCGTCGTCCAGGTGTAACGAGTCGAGCGGCTGTCCGTAATCGTAGCGTAGGGCTGATTCAGGTAGGTGCTGTTATTCACCTCATCGGTCAGGTAACCGTAGAAACGGTTCTCCTCAGCGAAGCCGAACGTGTGCGAGAACTCGGTACGCAGACGAAGACCCTCGACGGGCTTCCACTCCAGGCTACCCTGGTTTACGAACTGGTACGAGAGCTTCTCACGGTAGTTCTGATCCACGTCGTTCACGGGGTTCGAGATGGCCCACTGAGCCTCCTCCAGCGGATCGGCATACTCGGGATCCACATAACCAAACTCGCGCATACCGTTCGTCGGGCGATAACGCAGCACGTCGATGATACCGCGACGGCCGAATGCATTGGCACCGGCACCCTCATCCTTACGAATCGTGAAACGGGGGTTCACCAACAGCGTCAGGTTCTTGGCCAGCTGAGCATTCACCTTCATGTTGAAGTTCGTACGCTCAACACCCGAACCCAAGAGGATACCCTCCTCGTCGCTGTGGGTCAGCGAGGCGTTGAAACGCAGCTTCTCGCTACCACCATTGAGCGTTACGTTGTAGTTGTAGCTCACGGGCGTGCCACCCATCACTGCATCCTGCCAATCGTAGGTCTCCATGTTCTGATACAGGTCGAGGTCCCAGGGGTTACCGAAGTCCTGACGCCACTGGTAACGATCCGAGCTACCGCCCTTGATCATGGCGTTATCGAGCTGGTAACGAGCGAACTCGTAGGTGTTCATCATCTTCAGCTTGTTAGCCAGCTTGTTGAAGCGAGCCGAGAAGTTGAAGTCCACCTTCATGCGACCTGCCTTGGCCGACTTCGTGGTTACCATGACTACACCGTGTGCACCACGCGCACCGTAGATGGCCGTCAGCGAAGCGTCCTTCAGTACGTCGATCGACTGAATATCCGTCGGCGGAATGTCGTTGATGTTATCGGCGGGGAAACCATCGACGATGAAGAGCGGCTGACTGGTACCCGTAAGGTCCATGGCACCACGCACGCGGATATCGACGTCGGCACCCGGGGCACCATCGACCGTCGTTACCTGCACACCGGCGATCTTACCCTGGAGAGCCTCAGCGGCCGAAGCCACCGGCACCATGGCCAGCTTCTCACCGGCTACCGAACCCACCGAACCGGTCAGGTCCTTGCGCACGACGTTCATGTAACCCAAGACGACTACCTCGTCGGCAGCCACGGCATCCTCGGCGAGGATTACCTCGATCGGCTTGCCGGCTACGGCAGCAACCTCCTGGGTCGTGAAACCGATAAACGATACTTGTAATGATTTACCTTTCGGAACGGTCAGGGTGAAATCGCCGTCGATGCCCGTGCTGACACCATTGGCCGAATTTCCCTTTTCGATCACCGTAGCGCCAATTACGGGCTCACCGGCTGAGTCTTTAACCGTACCTTTGACAACAATGTTTTGGGCTGTTGCAATACCCATTGCACCCCATAAAAGGAGCACAAGCAAGAGTAAACGATGTTTCATTGGTCAGTACTCTTTCAGTTAAACGTTAAAATAGGTTAGAATACCGACCGCGTGTTTCCACCGGTCGGATAGGCTGGGGTGAGAAGTGCAGCGGAAGCCCTATCCGACCGGTCGTTGAATAGCCGGCGGCTATGTACCCCCCCCACAACAACTCACTGAGTACCAGCGAACTATCGCCAATACTCGGTTGTAAGAAGTTGGTTTTTGTAAAGTTGGTTAATTGATAGGTCATTAAATTTTTAGGTTATACATTTGGTTATTTAGTTCTTCTGTTTGCACAATTTGCATGATAAAAGTATTACAATTTTTCGGTTTAACAAACATTTTTGCCAAATAATTTACGTTTTTAACAATTTAGAAGATTTTGTTTTACGCTTGTTTATCGCTTGTGTTCAGAGCGTTGCATGATTTGAAAAATAAATCTTCTACTAAATTTATAAAATTTTGCTCTTAAAGAAATAGTAACCCATAAAGGGGCAAGACCTGAAAAAATCGACCTGAAAAGGCCAAAAAAACAGGTTACCGACCAAATAATCAGCAACCTGCTTACATTCTAAAAGCATAGTAGAGGTTTCAACCTACGATTTCCTACCGCTCGCACCACGCACCCAACGAGGGAATACCTATAACCCGTTGGCGGAGTTACAATAATGCATATTTAACCCTTCCGATGGGCCTAC
>CAYOEE010000083.1:0-6868 GCA_964402935.1 uncultured Alistipes sp.
CTTCAGTCGCCAATGTTTCTCCTCCTCCTTGGCGGGGTCGTACAACATACCCGTGCAGAGGCACATACGGCGTTCGTTGCGCTGCAGGATGTCGTAATTACGACACCCCTCGCAACCCTTCCAGAACTCGTTATCGTCGGTGAGCTCGGAGAAGGTCACGGGCTTGTATCCCATCCTTGAGTTGAGCTTCATGACCGGCAACGAGGTGGTGATTGAGAACAACTTGGCATACGGGAATCGTCGTCGGGCCAGCTCGAAGGTTCGTCGTTTAATCCGCTCGGCGAGTCCCATGTGACGGTACTCGGGATCAACGATCAGACCGGAGGTGGCGACAAAATCGCCATGCTCCCAACACTCGATGTAGCTGAAACCGACCAGCTTCTCTCCCTCCAGCGCTACGACGGCCTTGCCGCCTTTGATCTTTGCAGCGATGTAGTCGGGCGAACGCTTCGCGATACCCGTACCGCGCTGCAAGGCCGACTCATAGATCAGGGTGCAAATACGCTCGGCGTATTTGGCGTGCTGCTCCTCGGCAAAAACGACGCTGATTGCTTTGTTACTCATTGTGGTTTGGATCGAATAGTGATTCGTATTGGTTAATTATCTGTTTGTTGGGTTAGTTCAGGCGGAAAGCTCGCTGAACGCCCTTGATTTTCAGGATATTGTGAATAAGTACATCGGCCGCTGCGGCACTCGGAACCTCGACGGCAATCGTACCCGACACGACGCCTCCCTTGCCCAGCTCGAACGACATGGCGCGGATGTTGAGCTTCAGTTCGCGGCTGATGACCTCCGTAATGTGGTTGGCCATGCCGGTCGTATCGACCGCCACGACACGAATCGTCACGCGGAAAGCTCCCTCGGAGTGCTGACGCCAACGCGCCTCGATGACGCGGTAGGGGTAGTTCTCCTTCATGCGCTTGGCATTGGGACAGTCGTTGCGGTGGATCGTGATACCCGAGTTGATCGTGATAAAGCCGAAGACCTCATCTCCCTTGATCGGGTTGCAACACTTGGCCAGCTTGTACTGAATCTTCGAGATGTCGTCGTCAATTATGAGTGCATCCGTCGAGTGGCTTTCGCGCTTCTCGGCCTTCTCGGCCGCTACGGCCTGCTTCTGGCGCTCCTGCTCGGCGGCGGCTGCACGACGCTCCTCCTCGGCCTCACCCGAGAGGTGGCGCGTAAGGATCTCCTTGATGGTCTGGAAGTCGAGTTTGCCGGTAGCAATCAGGGCATAGACCTCCGTGCCGAGGCGCAGTTTGTAGTGCTTCGAGAGGTAGTTCACCGCCTCGTCGACCGAAAGAGCCATCTTCCAATTCTTGAGCTTACGCTCCAGCTCCTCGCGTCCCATGCGGGTATGCTTGGCCTGCTCCTCGCGCAGGAAAGCCTTGATCTTGTTCTTGGCCTTCGAGGTCACGACAAACGAGAGCCAGTCCGATTTCGGGGTCTGATTCTTCTGTGTGAGAATCTCCACGATGTCGCCGTTGTGCAGCACCTCGCGGATCGGTACGGATCGGTTATTGACCTTACCGCCCGAGCAGATGGCGCCCAGGTTGGTGTGGATGTCGAAGGCGAAATCCAACACACACGCCCCCTCGGGGAGCTTTCTCAGGTCGCCGTTGGGCGTGAAGACGAAGATCTCGCCCGAGGCGGGTTTGGCATCGAAACGTTGTGCCAGCGAGTGGGTCGTCTCCTCCATGGCGGTACGCAGCCGGCTGAGCCACTGCTCGCTCGTCTGAGCGCCCTGCTGCACACCCTTGTAACGCCAGTGGGCGGCAATACCGCGCTCGGCCACCTCGTCCATGCGCTCGGTGCGAATCTGCACCTCGACCCAGCGACCCTCGGCCGAAACGGTCGTGTGCAACGACTCGTAGCCGTTCGACTTGGGGATCGAGATCCAGTCGCGCATACGCTTCGGGTTGGGCGTGTAGAAGTCCGTGACGACCGAATAGACCGTCCAACATTGGGGCTTCTCCTGCTCCACGGGGCAGTCGATGATGATTCTCAGGGCAAAGATGTCATAGACGCCCTCGAACGGAACGTGCTGCTTGCGCATCTTGTTCCAGATCGAATAGACGGATTTCGTGCGGCTCTTGATGTGGTATTTGATGCCCAGCGTGCGCAGCTTCATCTCGATTGGTACGAGGAACTTGGCGATAAAGGCGCGACGCTCCTCGGCGCTCTCCTCCAGCTTGAGGGTGATGTGCTCGTAATCCTTCGGCTCGAGGTATTTGAGGGCCAAATCCTCCAGTTCGCTCTTGATGGCATACAGACCCAGCTTGTGGGCAATCTGGGCATAGAGGTTCATCGCCTCCCAGCTCTTCTTGCGACGCTTCTCGGGCGGGAAGATGCTGAGCGAGCGCATCACCTCGAGTCGATCGGCCAGCTTGATGAGAATCACGCGCGGATCCTCCGAATAGCTCACGATCAGGTCGCGGAAATTCTCGGCCTGCTCCTTGGCCACTTTGAGCTTCAGCCCCGAGATGTTGGCCAGCCCGACGGTGATTCCCACCACCTCGTCACCAAAGCGGCTGCGAATCTCTTCGGTGAGGGCCAAAAACTCCTCGGCGGGCAGCTCCTTATGCCCCAGGCGCACGATGTCGTGCAGAATCGAGGCGATGGTCGAGTTGCGACCCAAACCGATCTCCTCGATCACGATTTGTGCCACCTGCACAGCGTGATCCAGCATCGGCCGACCGTCATAACGCATCGTGCTGCCGAGCTTTTCGGCGGCGTAAACCAGTGCCTCGTCCACCAGCGCGGAGGTCTTCTCCGAGAAGGATTCGCGCACCAGGCGGCGTATTTTATCGTAACGTGCTAATGCCATCTTTGCAAAGATTAACCCAACTAATTTTGCAAAGATAGGAAAAGAGAATGGAAAATACCCCCTTTGGGGGTAAAAAAGTGCGATTATTTCTTGACGAGGTAGATGTGATCGCTTGTGAGGGCATACTTTTCGCGTTCCTCGGTCGTCAGACGAGCCGCATAGTCGAGATCTTCGACCGTGAATCCCGCTTGGCGCAGGCGATCGGCAAAGTCGTTGCCGTAGATGCGACGGTGGTCGTATTGCCCGAAGATGCGGGTGCGCTCCGCAGGGTCGGTGATCGAGTCATCCTCGAAGGTCATTTCGCGGTCAAGCTCCACGGGTGAGAGCAGCACGCCCCAGCCCCCTTTTTTCAGGATGCGGTGCACCTCGCGCATGGCTCGTAGGTCATCCTCGACGTGCTCCATCAGGTGGTTGCAGATTACCGCGTCGAACGATTCGTCGGCAAGGGGAATCTGCTGAATATCAAAGTGTAGATCGGCCAGTGGGGACTCCAAGTCGGCCGTCTTGTAGCGCTCGGGTGAAGATTTGTAACGGGGCTTGAGGTGGCGCATCAGGCAGACCTCGGGGGCGATGTGCAAGAGCGTGGGAAGCGACTCGAAAAGGGTCGTTTCGCGCTCCAGGTAGAGCCACAACAGGCGGTGCCTTTCGAGCGAAAGACAGTGGGGACAGAGGGCATTTTCGCGCGAGGTAACGTAGCCGTAGGGGAGCATCTTGCGGTAGCGACGAGCGCAGAGCGGGCACTCGTACCGATTGCCCCGATACCAAAGCCCCACGAGCGGCATCAGACACCCTGCCACACGCTGCAAAAAGGTGCGCGGCAGATGGTTCAAAACCCACTTGATCAGCCCCTTCATTACGCCTCCAGAATTTTCTTTACCTCGCCCTCGACCTCCGTCAAACGACTTTTGCAGGCCGCAATCAGCTCCGTAGCGCGTTTTACCTCCGTCGTAAGGGTATCGACATCGAGTTGCTCGGTGCGGAATTTTTCGAGAATCTGTTCGATCTCCCGAATAGCGTCCGAGTATTTTATGGTTTTCTTAGCCATCTGATTCTAAATTTTGAATTTTGAATTTTGAATTTGTATGTGGCACCTTTCGCCCCTCCTTGTCGTGTCAGTCGGTCACATACGCCTTAGTATGCTCCCTCATGCCACGACTGCGGATTCGCAAAATCTGCTCACCTAAAATCCAAAATTGGGGCTTCCCAATTCTGAATGCTAATTCTAAATTTTGAATTCTAAATTCTAAATTCCGAAGAGCAGATCCATCCATCGTTCTACGGAATTCTTCCACAGCTCCGTGCCGGCGGGTTGCTCCTCAAGCGAAATCGAGTGACCGCCCTCGGGGTAGATGTGGAGCGTGGCGGGCACGCCGTGCTTGCGTAACGCCTTGTACATCAGGATCGAATTCATGGGCGATACGGCCGGATCGTTGTCCGCGTGGATCAACATCGTCGGGGGTGTCTGCTCCGATACCTGGCAGTCGATCGAGTGGCGCCATACCTTGTCGATCGTGGGGTTTTTACCGCAAATCATCTCGCGGCTGCCACGGTGCGTGTAAGCCAGATCCATCGAGATGACGGGCGATACGAGGATCATGAAGTTCGGCATGAATTTTTGGCGTGCCACCTCATCCTGCGGAGTATAGAGCAGGGCGGTTTCCACACCCGAAGCGGCTGCCAGGTGACCGCCGGCCGACGAACCCTCGACCCCCACCTTCTCGGGGTCGATGCCCCACTCTTCGGCTCTCGAACGAATCACCTGCAAGGCGCGCTGGAGATCCTGCGTGCTGATGATCGAGGGATCGACCGCATCGGGCGAGTTGGGCAGGCGTGCCGTGAGGATGAAGCCCGTGATGCCCTCTTCGGCCAGCCAGCGGGCAATATCCCAACCGGCTACCTCCCAGGCGTAGCGCTGGTAGCCGCCGCCCGGGCAGATGACAACGGCAATGCCGCGATTCTTCTCCGGCGTGGGAGCTACGCGGTAGATGGCGGGTCGTCCCACCTTATAGACGCGCTCGTTGGCGATGCTGTCCGCAACCTCGATGCCACGCGTGTTGGGCATCGAAGTGCCCTCCCAAAGGTCGATCTTTTCTTGCGCTTCGACGCTGAGCGTCAGCAGCGCGAAAAGGAGTGTTAAATATTTCATTCCGTTAAGGTTATTTCGGTTGTTCCGTCGGCAAGCTCGACTGTTAAACGACGATGTTCTGC
This sequence comes from uncultured Alistipes sp., assembly GCA_964402935.1. GTDB lineage: Bacteria > Bacteroidota > Bacteroidia > Bacteroidales > Rikenellaceae > Alistipes. Next base: position 5,036 of record CAYOEE010000083.1, read on the forward strand.
AAGCTCCTTGACCGACTTTACGGCTCGATCCTCGGCACGCAGGATGGCAAATCCGAGTTGCAGAATCCGTTGCGGGGAGCGACTTTCGACCGCCTCGGCGGCTTGCGAGAGGCGTTGTTGTTCTTGTCGCAGGCGTTGCTCGACTCTTTCGGGCAGTTGTCGCTCCACCTGCTCCAGGTAGAGTTTTGCGCGGAGGCTGCGCTCCAGCGTCAGCTGCCTGAGGTCGCCAAGCCGTTGTTCGAGTTGCAGCTCGGCCTCGCGCATCCGCGCCACGGTCAATTCGTGCAGTTGGCGGGCTGCCCCCTCCAGCCACCCCTCGATCGAGGCCATGCGCTCGTTCAGCCAGCCGGCCACGGCCGTCGGGGTTTTGAGCGGCGTGTGTGCCACCAGATCGACCACCGATTGATCCTTGTCGTGGCCGATACCCGTCAGGACGGGCAGCGGAAATTGGGCTACATGGCTCGAGAGGCGGTAGGCGTTGAAGCAGTTCAGGTCGGTGGTCGAGCCTCCTCCTCGCACGATCACCACCGCGTCGAACTCCTCCTGCCGTGCAGCTACGGCGCAGAGTGCCTCGATGATAGACTCCTCGGCCGAAGCCCCCTGCATAAAGGCGTCGAAGAGGGTCACTTCGTAGCGGTAGCCGATGCGCGCAAGCTCTTTGCAAAAGTCTTGATAACCGGCCGCTTGGGCACTCGAAATGACGGCGAGGCGTTGCACCAGGAGGGGCATCGGAAGTTCGTGGTTCATCTCCCACACTCCCTCGGCCTGCAATCGCTCGATGGTCTGGCGTCGTTGCTGTTCCATGTCGCCCAGCGTGAAGGTCGAGTCGATCTCGACGATCTGCAACGAGAGGCCGTAGAGTTCGTGGTAATTGACCACCACTTGTGCCAGGATGCGGATGCCGGGGGCGAGGCGCTGTCCCGTTTCCGCCTCGAAGTAGGCGGCGATGCGACTATAAGCCGAGCGCCAGATGACGGCGCGCGCCTGTGCCGTGGGAACTCCGTTGGCGCTTTTCTCCTCCTTCTGGATCAGCTCCAGGTAGCAGTGCCCCGAGTAGTTTACCTTCAAATCGGCCACTTCGGCACTCACCCACAGCGGCAGGGCAAAGCCTTCGCTGAGGGTCAGTTTAATCCGTCGTTGCAGCTCCAGAAGGGTGATATGGGGACGTATGGCCATTGGTGCAAAGGGTTATCGAATGACGAGTTGCAATTCGCGCGGCAGGGCTCTCCCCTCGGGGAGCTGGATGCGCAGAACCCCCTCGGTCGAAACGGCCTGACCCGCCTTGCGGGCAGGTTCCCAACGAGGTGAGGCCGCAACGACCTTCTCCACGCGCCGTTTCAGGCGGCTGTCGGTCGATTGCAGGGTCTCCAGGATCGAGAGCGACCCATCCTCCGCGATGCGGTAACGCAACACGACCCGCGCCACCGGCTCCGTCGGGCCCCACTTGACGCGGTCGGTTATGTAGCGTGTGAAGCTCACCGTGTCGGCCACAAATCGAGCCGGCTCATCGTATTTGAGCGTGAGGATGACGACCCCGTTTGAGGCCTTTTCGCCGTAACGGGCGATTGTGAATTCGTCGGCCGGCAGCTCCTCCATGCGTTCGATGATGTCGGGATCAATCTCCCGAATATCGCTCCGCTCCACGCCATTGACAATATATAACGGTTGCTGTCCCCTCGCGGGAACAACAACCGAAAATGCGATAAAGAGCAGAAATATGAATCTTTTCATCTCTCCTCTTTGCTCTGTCCTCTTTGCTCTTTGCTCTTTACAACTCACTCTCCTTCAGTCGCTCGGCGTTCTCGGCCACGATCAGGTGGTCGATGCAGTCCT
>CAYOEE010000084.1:0-6843 GCA_964402935.1 uncultured Alistipes sp.
GTGACGAAGGGGTACGAACCGAAGTCCACATCGAGCAGCGTACCCTGTGCACCCTCTGCCAAGACACTCTTGTCGGCCTTCAAGGCGTTATTGACCATCCACTCGCTGTCGATGATCGGGAACTCCTTCAGGTACTCGACGGCCTCGAACCACTCCTTCTCAAGCTCCGTGATGTTGTACTCGTAGTTAAGACTCTTGAGAATCTGCTCGTGGCGAGCCTTGGCCTTCTCGTAGATCTCCTTGAAGTCGGGGCTTAAAAGATCGCCTACGCGCATACCGTTGCGGCTGATCTTGTCCGTGTACGTGGGGCCGATACCCTTGCCCGTCGTGCCGATCTTGGCGCTCCCCTTGGCGGCCTCGTAGGCGGCATCGAGGATGCGGTGCGTGGGCAGAATCAGGTGAGCCTTCTTCGAGATCGAAAGCTGCTTCTTCAGGTCGTGGCCGCTTGTGGCCAGCTCCTCGGCCTCCTTGCGGAAGAGAATGGCATCGAGCACCACGCCACCACCGATGATGTTGGCCTTGCCGCCCTGGAAGATGCCCGACGGAATCGAGCGAAGTACATCCTTCTCGCCGTTAAACTCCAGTGTGTGGCCGGCATTCGGGCCACCCTGGAAGCGGGCTACCACCTCGTAGTTCGGGGTCAGTACATCGACTACTTTGCCCTTACCCTCGTCGCCCCATTGCAGGCCGAGAATCACATCTACTTTTTTCATTGTTCTAAAAAGTCCTATATTGGTTGATACTAAATTTCCGTTAGTTCGTAAAAAAGGCCGCAAAAAAGATTTTGCAGCCAAAATTACAAAAATATTTTCACAAAGCAGGGGCTTTGCCGTGACTTTTTCACCAAGTTATGAACAAAAACGCAACTTATTGCGTTACAACCTCTGCCGGAGCCTCGAAATTGATCCGTTGTCCCGCGCGACAATAGATGGTCGTAAGCGACGGATTGCGACGTGCATCGGCCTCCAACGTTACGCTGCAACTCGTCAGATCGAGCACCGTGAAACGATTCTCGCGGCAATCGAGCCGGTTGAGCGAAGCCGTGTAGTCGAGGTTGAGTGTCGTGAGTTGGTTGGCCCGACAATTCAACTCGCTCACCCCTCGCAAGTGACCCAGCGCCAGGTGCGTGAGGCGGTTCTCGGAGCAGTCGATCACGCGTAGCTGCTCGTTCTGCGTCAGGTCGAGCCAGGCGATTTGGTTTTGCGAGCAGTTCAGCTCTTCGAGGCGGGTGAAGTACTCGATCTCGAACAGAGAGCCGATTCCCAGCCCTGCGCAGTCGATCTTTCGTACCGACTCGGCCTCGTAGCGCGAGAGGCGCTCGTCGTGGTTCGTGTCGAACTCGGTGAGGCAGAATTGCTCGAATGCGGGGTCGGCAAAGCGGATGTAGTCGTAGCTTTTGCTCCCCTCGTCGTCGCGCTCGGCCATGCCGCAAGCCGTGAATAAGAGGAGGCCGAGACTCCACCACCTGCAAGTACGCATCGTCCGTTGCGTGAGGTTTAGATGTCGATATCGTCGTCGTTCGACGAGCTCTCCATCGGGCTTTCGTCGTCCTGCAACTCGTCGGCACCCTTCAGGTCGTCGTCGTAGTAATCCTTGTCGTCCTCCTCGTGGGCCTTGTCGTCGATCTTTACGTCGATCTTTACGAGGTAGGCCACCTCCTCCGTGTCGAACGGAACGGCGTAGAAGAAGTCACCGTTGGGCTTATCGATGCGCATCATTGCCTCGGTAAAGCCAAGCGGATAGAAGGCCTTGACGGCCTCTTGCAATTCGGGGGTCAGGTTGTGGAAGCTCGTTACGATATGCTTCTTTGCGGTATTCGGTTTTGCCATGATGGATTTGTTTGTGTCAAAATTTTCTGCAATTATACGCAAAAAATGCATATTGCCCTACATCCGTAAATTTTTTTTGCATTTTTTTTGTTTTCGATGGCCGTTCCAAACAAATTGCGTACCTTTACCCTGAAAATAGCCTTACCTATGGTAAAAGAACGAATCGACCACCTCCGGACGGCCCTGGAGCACCATAACTACCTCTACTATGTGGAGAATCGTCCCGAAATCTCGGATTTCGAGTTCGACAGCCTGCTGCGCGAGTTGCAGGATTTGGAGACGGCACACCCCGAGTGGGACGATCCGAACTCCCCTACTCACCGCGTGGGCAGTGACCTGACGACAGAGTTCCGCACGGTGCGCCACCGCTTCCCGATGCTCTCGCTGGGTAATACCTACTCGCTCGACGAGCTGAAAGAGTTTATCGAGCGCATTGAGCGCGAGGAGGGCAAGGTGGAGTATGTCTGTGAGCTGAAATTTGACGGTACGGCCATCTCGCTCAGTTACCTGGATGGGGAGTTGGAGCGGGCGGTGACGCGCGGGGATGGCGAGCAGGGCGACGATGTGACGGCCAACGTACGCACGATTCGTTCGGTGCCCCTGCGTCTGCAGGGCGAGGGGTGGCCCTCGGTTTTTGAGATTCGGGGCGAGGTGTTGATGCCCTACGCTTCGTTCGAGAAGATCAACCGCGAACGCGAGGAGGCGGGCGAGCAGCCCTTTGCCAATCCGCGCAATGCGGCAGCCGGAACGCTCAAGCAGCAGGCCTCGGCCGTGGTGTCACGTCGTGGGTTGGATTGCACACTCTACCAGCTGGCGGGCGATGCCGTGCAGGAGATGAGCCATTGGGAGTCGCTCGAGGCGGCTCGTCGTTGGGGATTCAAGGTCTCGGAGCATGGGCGGCTGTGTCGCTCGTGGGAGGAGATTGCCGCCTACATCACCGAGTGGGACGAGAGGCGCAAAACACTCCCCTTCCCTACGGATGGCGTGGTGATCAAGGTCAATGATTCGGCCGTAAGGCGTCGCCTGGGCTTCACGTCGAAAGCTCCGAAGTGGGCCGTAGCCTACAAATTCAAGGCCGAGCAGGCTTTGACTCGTTTGAACGAAATCACCTTCCAGGTGGGTCGCACGGGTGCTGTTACCCCGGTGGCCAACCTCGATCCGGTGCAGTTGGCCGGTACGACCGTCAAGCGTGCCACGTTGCACAATGCCGAGCAGATTGCCCTCCTGGATATCCGCGAGGGGGATATGGTCTATGTCGAGAAGGGGGGCGAGATTATTCCGAAGATTACGGGCGTCGAGTTTAAGGAGCGCCGAGCCGACAGCGAACCGTTCCATTATATAGAGGTATGCCCCGAATGTGGTACACCCCTGGTGCGCTACGAGGGCGAGGCAAAGCACTACTGCCCCAACCAGAATGGTTGTCGCGTGCAGATCGTGGGTCGCATCTTGCACTTCATTCGTCGCAAGGCGATGGATATCGAGGGCTTGGGTGACGAGACCGTCGAACTGCTCCACGCAAGCGGTCTGATCGGCAATGTGGCCGACCTGTATGATCTGCGAGCCGCGCAGTTGGCTCCCCTGCCCCGCCTGGGTGAGAAGTCGGCCGAGAATATCATCCGTTCGATTCGTCGTTCGGTCGAGGTGCCCTTCCAGCGGTTGCTCTTTGGATTGGGTATTCGCTTTGTGGGCGAAACGACTGCCAAGCAGTTGGCCGAGCACTTCCGTTCGCTCGATCGCCTGCGTGTAGCCACGCGCGAGGAGTTGCTCGAAACGGAAGAGGTGGGCGAAAAGATTGCCGACTCGATTCTCGAATACTTCGCCAAGGAGGAGAACCTGCTCATTATGGAGCGGTTGCGCCAAGCAGGCCTGCAATTCGAGGCTGCCGAAAAGCATCGCGCATCGGAGGCGCTGGCCGGTAAGAGTTTTGTGGTGTCGGGTAAGTTCTCGATCAGCCGCGACGAACTGAAAAAGATGATCGAAGAGCACGGCGGTCGCAATGTGGCGGCCGTGTCGGGAAGTGTCGATTACCTCGTGGCCGGTGAAAAGATGGGTCCCGAGAAGCGCAAGAAGGCCGAGAAGCTGGGCGTCAAGATGATCTCCGAGGAGGAGTTTATGGTTCTGATTGCCGGCGCAGAAAAGGCGGAAACGGCTGTAAAGGCGGAAGAGACTCCCGAACAACAAACAAAAGAAGAAACACCTGTACAAGGTACATTATTTTAATACTATGCTAAAGGAAAAATTAAGTGGTGTAGGCGTGGCGATGATTACGCCTTTTACCGAGACGGGTCAGGTCGATTACCAGGCCCTGGGCGATATGGTCAATTATGTGATTGAGGGCGGTGTGGACTACATCGTGGCACTTGGCACGACGGCCGAGACGCCGATGCTCTACAACCCCGAACGTGCCGTGATTGCGATGTACACGGCCCACAAGATCAACGGTCGTGTGCCGTTGGTGATGGGTTGTGGCGGTAACTCGACGAGCGAGGTGCTGGATCAGCTGCGCGAGTTCGACCTCAGAGGTGCGGATGCCATTCTGAGTGTCACGCCCTACTACAACAAGCCCTCGCAGGAGGGGCTTTATCAGCACTTTAAGACCGTGGCCGAGCACTCGCCCCTGCCGGTGATTCTCTACAACATCCCCGGACGCACGGGCGTGAATATGACGGCCGAGACGACGCTCCGCCTGGCGCGTGAGATTCCGAACATCATCGGCATCAAGGAGGCCTCGGGCAACCTGGAGCAGATGCAGCAGATCATCGACAACCGTCCCGAGGGTTTCCTCGTATTGGCCGGTGACGACGGGATTGCCATCGAGCTGATGGAGTGTGGCGGTGACGGTGTGATTTCGGTCGCTGCCAACGTCTTCCCGCAGCTCTTTATGGAGTGCATCAACGAGGCCAAGGAGGGTCGCTACGATGCGGCACGCCAAAAGTGGGCCGAGGCCGATATGGACGATGCCGTGGAGGCGCTCTTTGCCGAGGGTAATCCCGTGGGTGCGAAGTGCGCCCTGTCCGTGATGGGTAAGATCGGCCCGACGATGCGTCTGCCTCTGGTGCCGGGTACGCCCGCTCTGCGCGAACGGTTCAAAATGCTGATCGAGAAATACGATTTGCACTAACCCCCACGTTCGTTAGGAAACCAAACCGACGGAAAATGAAAAAAATACTGCTAACGCTCCTCGCGCTGTTGCCACTCGTGTCGATGGCGAAAGTGCCGGTCGAACAAGATATTTTGGATCGCATTACCGCCCAGCGCTCGCCCTACTACTACATGAAGCTCATGATGCGCTACACGAACGGTGCGCTCGATCTGACGGACGACGACTACCACTACCTCTACTACGGATTTGCCTATCAGGAGGCCTACAAACCCCTGGATTCGAATCCCGATAAGGAGGAGATGCTCGCCCTGATGCGGGGCATGGATCCCGATAAGGTGGAGCGCGAACGGCTGGAGCAACTGCTGATTCGGGCGCGTGCCGCTGCGATGCATGATCCCTTCAGTCCGCAGATTCTCAACGTGCTGACCTTTGCCAATGAATTGCTGGGTAACGATGCCGAGGCGCAACGCTGGGCTACGCACCTCAACGGCGTGGTGCGCACGATCCTCTCGTCGGGCGACGGGCTGACGATCAAATCTCCGCGTCATATCCTCATGTTCGATCATGCGCTGGATGTCATGGCGGCCGAGGGACTTGCCGCAGGCGATGCGAGGGTTGTGAGCCGCACGGTGGAGTTCGTGCCGTTGCTCTCGTCGCAAGTCATTGACGGCAAGAAGCGTAAGGGTATCTACTTCAACTTCGAGCGCATCTACCGCAACAAGCCCGAAGGCTACACCTACAAGCGTGAGCGGACGTGGCAGTTCAATAACCTAAAACCGCGCGAATACAAATGATGAAACGACTTTTGGCGTTGCTCCTCTCGGCCTTGGTGCTGGTGGGGTGCGACGATAAAAACACCTACGAAGAGCCGGTGGCTCCCGTGCAGACCCTGTTGATGTACTTCCCCTGGTCGGGCGATGCAAACGGGTCGTCGAGCCTACTCGCCCACTTCAATACCAATATTGATGACATGGAGGAGGCCATCCGCTATACAGCCCCCGAGGGGTGTCGTGTGCTGGTCTATCTGGTGGATCGCACGACCGAAACGGGCATCGGCGGAGCGACCAATACCTACTTCGAGGGTTCGCTCTTTGAGCTGAAGAGCCACGACGGGCAGGTGGAGCGTGTGGTGCTCAAAACCTACCGCGACCCCGATATGACCGAGGCCGAGCAGATTGCTACGCTCCTGCGCGATGTGCAGGGCTACGCCCCCGCACCGCGCTACGCGATGACGATCGGTTGCCACGGCATGGGCTGGATTCCTGCCACGGCAAGTGCCTCGACAATGAGCCGAGAGGGACGTGAGCGCGAGTATTGGGAGTACGAGGGGGCGGAGCAGACCCGCTGGTTTGGTGGTACGAGTGCCGAGTTTCAAACCGAGATTCCGACCCTGGCCGAGGCGATTCGTCGTGCCGGCATGAAGATGGATTACATCCTCTTCGACGACTGCTATATGTCCTCGATCGAGGTGGCCTACGAGCTGAAGGATGTGGCCGATCATTTGATCGGCTCGACGAGCGAGATCATGGCCGAGGGATTCCCCTACACCGAGATCGGCCCGCTCCTTTTGGGGGATGTCGATTACGCGGGTATCTGCGAATCGTTCTACCAATATTATATGGAGCGCAACTCCTACCCCTGCGGTACGGTGGCTGTGACCGTATGCAGCGAATTGGAGGCCTTGGCCGAGGTGATGAAGCGCATCAATGCCGTGAGTGCAGAGCTTCCGAAGGCGGTGCGCGAGGATATTCAGGTGCTCGACGGCTACACCCCCACGTGCTTCTTCGACCTGGGCGACTATGTGCGCCACTATTGTGCCGACGAGGCGCTGCTGACCGAGTTTGAGACGCAGTTGGAGCGAACAGTACCTGCGGCCTATCGACGTCATACGCCCACCTTCTACTCGATGAC
>CAYOEE010000085.1:0-6824 GCA_964402935.1 uncultured Alistipes sp.
TGCAAATATACGGCAAAAAATCTTACCTGCAAATTTTTTGGCTGAAAAAATCAAAAAATAGGGGTTGCACGACTTTTCATCGTCCAACCCCCTCATCCAACGATCGTATCAAGTACGAATGATAAACAGCTTCTTAATTTTGAATTCTAAATTCTAAATTTTGAATTTCGGAACTACTCCACCTCCCAGGTCTCGCCCGAGTGGAGCAGGTCATCCATGCAGCGGATCTTGCTCTTGGCCTTCACCTCCTCGACCTGCTGTTGAACACCCTGGTCATAGACCACCGGATCGTCCACATCGCGGATCACACCCACGGCTACGGGATACTCGGGGTACTTCATTGCGGCCAGCATGGCGTGCAGCGTGGTATCCTTCTCGTGGGCGTCGTGCGTCAAAAGATCGGCCTCCGTGTAGCCATTCTCACCGAGGGTCACGACCTTGAGTTTCATGTTCTCGAACACGAGACCCTTGTTGCGCTCAGCACCGAAAATCATCTTCTCGCCGTGGCGGAGGGTGATCGTATGCTCCTGGCGCGTGGTCTTGTCACCGGCAAAGAGGGCGTGGGTTTTGTCGTTGAAGATCACGCAGTTCTGCAAAACCTCCACCACCGACATACCCTTGTGCTTGGCGGCTGCCACGAGGCACTCTTTCGTCTGCATCACCTCCATGTCGATCGAGCGGGCAAAGAACGAACCCTTTGCGCCAATGACCAGCTCACCCGGGTTGAAGGGCTTCTCCACCGTGCCGTAGGGCGAGGTCTTGGTGATCTTGCCCAGCTTCGAGGTGGGGGAGTACTGACCCTTCGTCAGGCCGTAGATCTCGTTGTTGAAGAGGATCATGTTCAGATCTACGTTGCGACGAATGGCGTGGATGAAGTGGTTGCCACCGATGGCGAGCGAGTCGCCGTCACCCGTAGCCACCCACACCGAGAGATCGGGGTTGGCGGTCTTCACACCCGTAGCCACGGCGTTTGCGCGGCCGTGTACGGAGTGAAAACCGAAGGTCTTCATGTAGTAGATAAAGCGCGACGAGCAGCCGATACCCGATACGAAGGTAAACTTGTTGTGGGGCGTGTCGGTCGCATCGGCAATCTCGGGCAGCGCACGCTGCACGGCGTTCAGAATGGCGTGGTCACCACATCCCGGGCACCAGCGTACATCCTGATCCGACTTAAATTCTGCTGCGGTATATTTGTATTCTGCCATGGCTCTCGTTACAATAAGGTTTCAAACTTCTCTTTCAGCTCCACGATCGTGAAGGGCTGACCCTCGACCTTGTTCAGCTGCTTATACTCGAACTCCTGGAATTGCTGGCGGAGGTAGTTGGCAAACTGACCTTCGTTCAATTCGCACACGACGATCTTCTTGAACTTGGCAAAGATCTCGCGCACACCCTTCGGCAGGGGGTTGATGTAGTTGAAGTGGCAAAGCGAGATGCGCTTACCCTCTGCACGGAGCTGATCGACGGCATTTTGCAGGTGGCCGCGCGTACCGCCCCAGCCTACGACGAGCAGGTCGCCCTCCTCGTCGCCATAGACCGTCTGTGCGGGGATGTAGTCGGCAACCTTCTTCACCTTCTCGGCGCGCAGATGAGTCATCTTTTGGTGGTTGGCCGGATCGTGCGAGATCGAACCCTTCACGGCATCCTTCTCCAGACCACCGACGCGGTGCTCCAGCCCCGTCTTACCCGGGAAGGCCCAACCGCGTGCCAGCTTCTCGTTGCGCACATAGGGCATGAAGCCACCCTCGGGAGCGGTCTCAACGATGGGCGGAACGATCGTGGGGTAGTCCTTCATCGAGGGGATGCGCCACGGCTCCGAGCCGTTGGCGATAAAACCGTCGGTGAGCAACACCACGGGGGTCATGTGCTCCATGGCCAGACGACCCGCCTCGAAGGCGTAGTGGAAGCAGTCGCTGGGCGACGAGGCAGCCACGACGATGAGCGGACACTCGCCGTTACGGCCGTAGAGAGCCTGCACGAGGTCGCTCTGCTCGGTCTTGGTCGGAAGACCCGTCGAAGGGCCTCCGCGCTGTACATCGACCACCACGAGCGGCAGCTCGATCATCACGGCCAGACCCAGCGCCTCGCTCTTGAGCGAAAGACCCGGGCCGGAGGTCGAAGTGACGGCAAAGTTACCGGCATAAGCCGCACCGATGGCCGTGCAGATGCCGGCGATCTCGTCCTCGGCCTGCACGGTCTTCACGTTCAGATCCTTGCGCTTGGCAAGCTCCTCAAGAATGACCGTTGCGGGGGTGATGGGATACGAACCGCAGAAGAGCGGCAGCCCGGCTTTCTCGGCCGCAGCCATCAGACCCCAGGCCGTGGCTACGTTGCCCGAGATGGTGCGATAAGTGCCCTTCTCGAGGTGTGCCGGTGCTACGCGGTAGTGGCTGGCGAGCTGGTGGGTATTGGCGGCAAAGTTGTAGCCGGCTTTGATAGCGAGTTTGTTGGCCTCGGCAATCAGCGGATTCTTCTTTTGGAATTTGCTCTCCAGGTATTGGAAGGCGTGGTCCTCGTGGCAGTCAAAGAGCCAGAAGCAGATGCCGAGGGCAAACATATTCTTGCACTTAACGATGGCACGGTTGTCAAGCCCCGTATCCTTCAGCGCCTCGCGCGTGAGCGTGGTGATGTCGGGAGCTACGATGTGGTAGTCCGTAAGGCCCAACTCCTCGATCGGATCGAGGGTCGTAAAGCCCGCCTTTTTGAGGTTCTCTTCGGTGATCGAGTCGCCATCCAGGATGACCGTAGCCGTGCGCTTGAGCCACTTGCGGTTGGCCTTCAGCGCGGCGGGATTCATCGCAACGAGCACGTCGCAGTAGTCGCCCGGGTTCAGCTCGCGGTGGTCGCCAAAGTGAACCTGGAAGCCCGAAACACCTGCTACCGTACCCTGCGGGGCGCGAATTTCGGCCGGATAGTCCGGGAAGGTCGAGATACCGTTACCCTCCAAGGCGGCCGTGTCGGAAAAGAGCGTGCCGGTGAGCTGCATGCCGTCGCCCGAATCGCCCGAAAAGCGGATCACCACGTCGTGTAACTCCTGCACCTTGTTTTGTTCCATGATGTTTGTTATTGATTTGAGTTTTAGGTATTGTTCTTCAATCAAGTAAACAAAGATAACCAAATTTTGGTTAGTTGATTCTCTCGTTGCGATTATTTTTTATCCTGTCCGGCGCAGAGAATGCCGATTTCGTAAAGTAGGTAGAGTGGCAGGAAAACCAAGGCCAGCGTAAACGGGTCGCCCGAAGGGGTAATCAGGGCGGCCAAGAGCAAGAGGGCGCAGACTACATGACGCCGCACCTGACGAAGCGTACGGCGCGAAACGATGCCCATCCTTGAGAGCAACCATACCAGGAGCGGAAGTTCGAACGAAAGCCCCATGACAAGGACGATGCCCCAAAAATTATTCATGTAGGATTGGAGCGAAATCTGGGTGGCAATTGCCTCACTCAGCGAGTATTGCGCCAAGAATCGGAACGTGAGCGGAAAGATGACGAAGTAGCCGACCAATGACCCCAAAAAGAAGAGCGCGCCGCCCACCGTGAAGGCGATACGCACACCGCGTGCTTCGCCGTCGTAGAGCGCCGGGCGGACAAAGCGCCACAACTCAAAGAGCAGGTAGGGAACCGTGAGGAGCAACGCCCCGTAAAACGAGGTGCTCAGGTGGGTCGTGAATTGCGAGGCAACGTGGATGTTGATCAGCTCGACCGTGAGGGGCTTAGCGCCGAACAGCGAAGCCGAACCGCTCAGCTTGTCGAGCAGGCGGTAGAGGATGAAGTCCTCCTCTGTGGGGGCTAAAATAAGGGTGTCGAAGAGGGTCGGCATGACGATAAAAAGGCCGACTGTCAAGACCAATAACACCCCCGCCACGCGCAGAAGCACGGCGCGCAACGCATCGAGGTGATCCCAAAAGGTCTGCTCCCCCTGCATGGGTGAATGATCTATTTTTCGCTCTTTGGCTCCTCCTTGTCGGGATTCTGCATCCCCTCCTTGAACGAGCGCACGCCCTTACCCAGCCCCTTCATCAGTTCGGGAATCTTCTTGCCACCGAACAGAAGCAGGACTACAAGGGCAATGATCAGAATTTCACCCCAACCGAGGTTACCGAGAAACAGCAGATGGTTCATGTAGCGTGGTTGTCTATTAACGATAATTCTTTTTACAAAAGTAAGAAAAAAGTTTCTGAATGCAAATTTTTGTTGTTTACATTTGATTATTTACTTAAAAGTTAGTATATTGCCACAAGTCTAAAAAAGAAGCCATTGTGCCTTTTGGGTGATAGGTGGAGCCTTTAATCTTTTTGTATGGATAACTTGGGATATTATTTATTGTTGATGATTGTCTTATTGGCGGTATCGTATATCGCCACTTTGGGCTATGCGTATATGGAGTATAAACAATTGCACGCGCCAAAATGGGTGTTAATTGTGGGTGTATTGTCGGTTCTATATCCGGCGTTATGTTGGTTGATCATTGCTTGGATCGTTGGGTGTGCACTGAAAAAGCGCAGACCGGAGCAGGCCATGCTGATACGTTTCAAAACCTACTTCGCAGGGCTGGTGTTGGTGCAGATGATTGCGGTAAACGTGGTCGTCTCGGTATTCAATACGCCCGTGGTCGATCCACTCTATGAGGGGGAGTTATCCCTCGTGTCGGCGCTTTTTAGCAATTTGATACTCATGTGTTTCGGCCTGTGGCTGAACAACCATCTAAATCGGTTGTTGCTTGTGCCGCAGACCGATCGGTAAATAAAGAAACAGCCATCCCGTCGAACGATGAACGCGGATGGCTGTTTTATTTTCGCTTTCGCAACTCTTATTGCACGAGCAGGTAGATATAGCCGGCGTAGAGCAGGAGGAAGATCACGCCCTCCGTGCGATCCAGCTCACGGCGACGGAACGTGAAGGCCGTGAAGAAGAGCAGGATGGCCGTCAGGAGCGATACCAGCAGGTCGAAGAGCGTGATGCCGCCCATCGTGAGGGGGGCGATCGACGAGGAGAGGCCGAGGATCAGGAGGATGTTGGCGATGTTCGAGCCGACGACGTTACCCAGCGCCATGCCCACCTTGCCCTTGAGGAACGAGACGACCGAGGCGGCCAACTCGGGGAGCGACGTGCCGCCGGCTACGAGCGTAATGGCGATGACCGACTCCGAGATGCCGGCCTTGCGGGCGATCGCCGTAGCGCTGTCGAGGAACAACTCGCCACCGAAAATCAGGGCACAAAAACCACCCACGATCATCACGATCGTAAGCCACCAGGCCATCGGTTTGGGGGCATTTTCCTCCTTCTCGGGGCGTTTTGCGTTGCGAATCGTCCAGACCATCAGCGCGATGTAGAGCAGCAGCATGATCGCACCGTCGAGGCGCGAAATTGTATTGGCTGCACCCCAGCCTAAGCGTGCGTCGGAGGCCATCACAATCAGCAGGGCCGACACCGCGGCACAGATGGGGATATCGAAGCGGATATTCTCGCGTGAGAGGGCAATCGGGTGGATAATTGCGCAAAGGCCCAGCACGACGAAGATGTTGAAGATGTTCGAGCCGACCACATTGCCGATGGCCATATCGCTCTGTCCGTTCATCGACGAAAGCACCGAGACAACCATTTCGGGCATCGACGTGCCGACCGCCACGATCGTCAGACCGATCAGGAATTCGGGCATGCGGAGGCGTTGCGCCAAGGCTGACGCGCCATCCGTGAGGTAGTTTGCACCGCCCAAAATAAGTGCAAGACCCACAAGCAGAAGTAGAATATCCATAGTCGAATTTGTTTTTCTGGGTTGCTGAGGCCGCTAAGACCGCTGAGGCCACAGAGCGTGACCCTGATTTTTAATTTTTAATTCTAAATTCTAAATTTTGCATTTCTAAATGGCTGCCAGGCTGACGGCCATCACCGCCATGCCGATCACCACACCCAGGATGGCCGTATGTGCTTCGCCGTATTCGCGGGCGGCGGGCAGCAGCTCGTCGAGCGAGATATAGACCATGATGCCCGCCACGGAGGTCAGCACGCAACCCAGCAGTGCGGGGGTGAGGATCGGGGCAAGCAACAACCAGGCTACCAGTGCCCCCAGCGGCTCGGCAAGACCCGAAAGGAGCGACCAAAGAAGTGCTTTTTTGCGGCTCTCGGTGGCGTAGAAAATCGGCACCGAGACGGCAATACCCTCCGGGATGTTGTGAATCGCCACGGCCAGCGCAATGGCCAGACCGAGCGTCGGATCATTCATGCCGGCCGTGAAGGTGGCAATGCCCTCCGGAAAGTTGTGAATGGCGATCGCAAGGGCAGACATCAGTCCGACACGCATCAGCTTGGTTTGCTTGGGTTTGTGTTGCAGCTCCTCGACGCGGTGCGCCTCGTGCGGATTCTCAAACGAGGGGACAAGGCGATCGATCAGGCCGATGATCCCCATGCCGATAAAAAAGGCGGCTATGTTCAGCCACTCGGCTCCCTTGCCACCGATCGTCTCCTGAAGCAACGCGCCGCCCTGCGCCATCAGTTCCACGAATGAAACATAGACCATTACACCGCCCGAAAGTCCGAGCGAGAAGGAGAGCAGACGACGGTTCGTGCTCTTGGCCGCAAAGGCAATCACGCCGCCGATAGCCGTGGCTAAACCGGCTCCGAGCGTCAAGAGAAAGGGAAGAATGAATTGTTGCGTGGTCATACGTGGTGCGAATATAGTGAAAAATTAAGAATTAAGAATTAAAAATTAAAAATTAGAGTCGTTCTCGGTGGCCTCAGTGGTCTCAGTAGCCCCAAAAAATCACCCTTCCCGCCCTTCTTGCCTTTGCCGCCTTTTGTGCCTTTTGCGCCTTTTCGAAATTGTTA
>CAYOEE010000086.1:0-6787 GCA_964402935.1 uncultured Alistipes sp.
TTTTGGCTAATTTTTTTTGTGGTTGGTGCTGGGGGGCGGGCGGGGAGATTATTGAGGGTTTGTCCCCGCGCGCACGACCAAGGATGTGCAAAAAAAATACCGCAACCAAACGGCTACGGTATTTCTCTTTAAAGTTGATAGTTTAGGCTGTTTTGAGGCCGCTCGCAGTGCTCAAAACCGGAGCATACTGACGTATGTGAGGATTTTGAGCGCAAGGCGGATGCCGAAACAGCCAAACTTGCAACTTCAAAATTACTTGAACCACTCTTCGATGTGGTGACGAGCCCAGAAATAATACAGAACAACACCTAAAAGAGGGAAGCACCAGATTACTAAAACCATAATAATCTTACCCATAAGCGTAATGTTCTTCTTAAAGAGGTCAAGTACACACCAAATTGCACATACGACCCAAAGAATAGTCAAAATCGTTTTCATCGTTGTTTAAATTTAATGGTTAATAAAAAGTTTTTCTCTCAAAAATTTCAGTAGGGTAGCGCACATCGCTCAGGTAAAGGCCCTCGGCCGGAGCACCTCCGCTGGCACGCGAGAGGTCACGACTCAGGACAATCTCCCGAAACTCCTCCACCGTGTAGCGACCGCGCCCCACATCGACGAGCGTACCGACAATGGCGCGCACCATGTTGCGCAGGAAACGATCACCGCGAATCGTAAAACAGAGCTTTCCATCGGCCTCAACCTCCCAACGCGCCACCTTAAGGTGGCAGATGTTGGTTTTGTTGTTCGAGTTGAGTTTGGCAAAGGTGGTAAAATCCTCCACCTCCACGAGCACCTCGGCCGCCCGATTCATCTTCTCCACGTCGATCTCCACGCCATACTGCCAGGTTTGACCCACCGTGAAGGGGTTTTTGCGCCTTTCGATGTAGTAGCGATACTCGCGTTCCACGGCCGAAAAGCGGGCGTGTGCCTCCTCTTTCACCTCGGTCAGCGAGCTGACGGCAATGTCGCGGGGCAGGATACGGTTCAGCTTATAAACCACCTGCTCAAGGCTTTCCGGTCGTGCCTCCACGTCGAAGTGCGCCACATAGTAGCAGGCACTCACCCCCGTATCGGTACGACCCGCACCCGTAATCTCGATCTCCTGTCGCAGAAGGGTCGTAAGAGCCTGTTCGATGGTCTGTTGCACCGAGATTTGCCCCTTCTGCCGTTGCCAGCCGAAATAGGCACCGCCCTCGTATTGCAACTCCATAAAATAACGCATAGGCTCTTACTTTTCTTCTACAAAGGTAATAATTTTTTCTGTCAATCGGTCAAACCGACTGGTCTATTTGCGCGGTTTAATGTTCAATTTTACGGGGCGAATCATATTTTCGGGCTTCATCACCTCGTCCAGCTCCTCGCGCGAAAGGATGCCGTGCTCGAGCACCAGCTCATAGACACCGCGACCCGTCACCATCGCCTCCTTGGCAATCTTGGTCGAGTTCTTGTAGCCGATAATCGGGTTCAGGGCCGTCACGATGCCGATGCTGCCACGGATGTAGTCGCGGCAACGCTCCTCGTTGGCCGTGATGCCGTCGATGCAACGGATGCGGAGCGTATCAAAGCCGTTCATCAGCAGGTCAGCCGACTCGAAGCAGCACTGGGCCATCACCGGCTCCATGGCGTTCAGCTCCATCTGAGCAGCCTCGTCGCTCATCGAAACGGTCAGGTCGTTACCGATCACCTTGTACGAAATCTGGTTCATCACCTCCGGAATCACGGGGTTCACCTTACCGGGCATGATCGACGATCCGGGCTGACGGGCGGGCAGGTTGATCTCACCCAGACCGCAACGCGGGCCCGAAGCCAACAGGCGCAGGTCGTTACAGATCTTATTCATCTTCAGCGCGATGCGCTTCATGGCCGACGAGTAGGCCACCATGCACGAGGTATCGGAGGTAGCACCCACGAGATCCTTGGCCAAGACCACATCCCAACCCGTGAGGGTGGCAATGGCAGCCGTCGCAAGCTCGGCATAACCCGGCTCGGCGCAGATGCCCGTACCGATGGCCGTAGCACCCATATTAACCGTAAGGAACTCGCGCGAAGCGTAATCGAGGTGCGCCAGACCATCCTCCAGCACGCTGGCAAAACCGTTGAAAGTCTGACCGAGCGTCATCGGCACGGCGTCCTCCAACTGGGTGCGACCCATCTTCAAGATTTGCGCGAACTCATCGCCCTTTTTACGCAGAGCACCAATGAGTTGCAGAAGGTGCTCACGCAGCTCCAGGTGGGTAGCATAAAGACCCATGTGAATGGCAGCAGGGTAGGCATCGTTGGTCGATTGCGAACGATTCACGTCATCGTTCGGCGAGCAGTACTGATACTCACCGCGCTGATGCCCCATCAACTCCAGGGCACGGTTGGCAATCACCTCGTTGGCGTTCATGTTGGTCGTCGTACCGGCACCGCCCTGAATCATATCGACGGGGAAGTGCTCGTGGTGCTCACCGGCCATAATCTCACGGCAAGCCTGCGCGATCGCCTCATAGACCTCGTCGGTCAGCAACCCCAGCTGGTGGTTCGCCTCGGCAGCTCCGAGCTTCACGACAGCCAATCCCTTGATAAAACGCGGGTAGTCGCTCAGGCGGAAGTTCGAGATGGGGAAGTTCTCCAGGCCACGCATCGTCTGCACACCGTAAAGGACGTTTTCGGGTACCTCGACTGCACCCAGCAGGTCGCTCTCGGTACGAGTTTTCAGATTTTCCATTGTTTACAACAATTTTGAAGTTTATAGTTCGATTTGTTTGCTTTCTACAAGGTTTACAACTTGTAAAATTACGGTTAATTTTTCAAGCCACCAAATTTTTTCGAAAAGAAACCACCCGCACCAAACGAATGTACAGCACGAGAAATAAATTGAAGCGCAGGGGCAATAAATTTGGTCGTGCGCGCGTAAAGTATTATCTTTGCATGGTTATAGACCTGAATATGAAAACAGCCATTATCGGATACGGAAAGATGGGCCGCGAGATCGAGCAGATTCTGCTGGAGCGTGGCCACGAAGTGAAACTTATTATCGACCTGGAGAACAGCCACGAGCTCGATGCCGAGCACCTGAAAGGGATTGACGTGGCGCTGGAGTTCACGACCCCCTCAACGGCCTACGAGAACCTGAAAACCTGCATCGACAACCGCGTGCCGGTTGTCAGTGGCACGACGGGCTGGACGGAGCGCCTCGAGGAGCTGAAGGCTCGCTGCATAGAGCAACACAGCGCCCTGTTCTACGCCTCGAACTACTGCCTCGGCGTAAACCTGCTCTTTATGCTCAACCGCCAGTTGGCCACGCAGATCGAGCGTCTCAACGCGAAATACAACGTCGAGATCGAGGAGGTGCACCACACCCAGAAGAAGGATTCACCCAGCGGCACGGCCATCACGTTGGCCGAGGGTATTCTCGACAACCTCTCGTCGAAGAAGCAGTGGGTAAATTTCGCCCCGATTTTCGATGTTACGACGGTGGGCGAGAAGCGCGCCGTAACGGAGGAGGATCTCGTAATCCGCTCGATCCGCGAGGGGATGGTGCCGGGTATCCACACCGTCAGCTACACGTCGGAGGATGACGAGCTGGTGCTCAAGCACACAATCAAGAATCGTCGCACGCTGGCCATGGGCGCCGTGATTGCAGCCGAGTTCCTCTGCGGCAAGGAGGGGGTCTATTCGATGGAGGATTTGATGAAATAGATGAGCCATGGAGAAGTTCAAAGCCTTTTTTCGCAACAAGTGGGTAGGTTTCTCGCTCGCCTCGATACTCTATATTCTTTGGTTTGTCGTCTGGACGGGCAACCTGTGGATGTTCCTGGGTCTGGTGGTGATCTATGACCTCTACATCTCGAAATTTTTCTACCGCTACGTCGGTCGCTACAACGAGGAGCTCTGCAAGCGCAGTTCGCTCTACCGCACCGTCTATGAGTGGGTCAATGCCATCATCTTTGCTACGGTCGTGGCTTCGCTCGTGCATCTGTTCGTGTTCCAGATGTATGTCATTCCCACCTCGTCGATGGAGCACTCGCTTCTGGTGGGCGACTACCTCTATGTGAGCAAGGTGACCTACGGCCCGAAGATGCCCAACACCCCCGTAGCCTTCCCCTTCGTGCACCACACGATGCCCTTCTCGCAGACCAAGAAGTCCTTCTCGGAGTGCATCAAATGGCCCTACAAGCGACTGAAGGGGTTGCGCGAGATTGAGCGCGGCGATGTCGTGGTCTTCAACTTTCCGGCAGGCGATACGGTACTCCTGGAGAACCAGGCCGTGACGTACTACGACGTGGTGCGCAGCTACGAGGAGGCGCTCGGTGCTGAAGCGGGTCGCAAGAAGCTGAACGAGGAGTACACCGTAATCAGTCGTCCGGTCGATAAGCGCGAGAACTACATCAAGCGTTGCGTGGCCATTGCCGGCGATACGCTCCAAATCGTGGATGGGCAGGTGCTGATTAACGGCGAGGCTCAACAAAAGATCGAGGGGTTGCAGTACACCTATGTCGTGCAGACCTCTTCGGCACTCTCCACGCAGGCACTCAACCGCCTCGGCATCACCGAGTTTTCGGGCAACGGCTCGGTCTATTACCTCTTCACGACCGAGGATCGCGCCGAGAAGCTGGCCGCTACGCAAAACGTGATTTCGGTACGTCGCTACCGTCACAGTCCCAACACGGAGGTCTTCCCGCAGTGGCGCGAGATGCGCTGGAGCCAGGACGACTACGGCCCGATTTGGATTCCGAAGCGCGGGGCTACGGTAACGCTTACGACCGAAAACCTGCCGCTCTATCGTCGCATCATCGAGGTCTATGAGGGTCATTCGCTGGAGGTCAATGGCGAGCAGATTCTCATCGACGGCGTGCCCACGACGGAGTACACTTTTGCGATGGATTACTATTGGATGATGGGCGACAACCGCCACAACTCGGCCGACTCGCGTTTCTGGGGCTTCGTTCCCGAGGATCATGTCGTGGGCAAGGCCTCGTTCATCTGGCTCTCGCTCGATAAGATCAACGGTGGCGTTCGCTGGGACAGACTTTTTAACAAAGTGAAGTAGGGTGGAGGCAGATCTGTATAAGACCATCGAGGAGGCGGTCGAAGTCACGATGCGTGAGCGGAGCAGCAAGTTCCTCTCGTTTATCTATCCCGTCGAGAACGAGGAGCAGATTCGAGAGGCGCTCGACGCCCTGCGCAAACGTTACTTCGACGCTACGCACCATTGCTACGCCTGGCGCCTGGGGCCGCGCGGTGAGCAGTTCCGCGCCAACGACGACGGCGAGCCTTCGGGAACGGCCGGCAAGCCGATCCTGGGGCAGATGCTCTCGCACGAGATTACCGACTGCCTGATTGTCGTGGTCCGCTACTTCGGTGGCACGAAGCTGGGCGTTCCCGGCTTGATTGCCGCCTACAAAGAGTCGGCAGCCAACGCCATCGAGGCGGCTACGGTCGTTGAACGCACGGTGGATCGCAAACTGACCGCTCACTTCCCCTACATCACCATGAACGACGTGATGCGCGTCATCAAGGAGGAGCAGCCCCGCATCACGGGGCAGGAGTTCGACAACCTCTGCACGATGCACCTCACGATCCGCGAAGGCAGAGCCGACATCCTGATCGAAAAACTGAAAAAGGCCGGAGCCTCTCTCTCCGAAGCATAAAAAGCTATGGCACACGAAAAGTCGATCTATATCAAGGGGGCACGGGTGCACAACCTGCGTAACATCGAGCTGGAGATCCCGCACGAGAAGCTCATTGTCATCACGGGACTCTCAGGCTCGGGTAAATCGACCTTGGCCTTCGATACGATCTTCGCCGAGGGACAACGTCGCTATGTCGAGTCGCTCTCGTCCTACGCGCGTCAATTCCTGGGCAAGATTTCGAAGCCCGATGTAGATATCATCACGGGCATCGCGCCGGCCATTGCCATCGAGCAGAAGGTCAATACGCGCAATCCCCGCTCGACGGTCGGCACTTCGACCGAGATTTACGACTACCTCACGTTGCTCTTTGCCCGCGCGGGGCACACCTTCTCACCCGTTTCGGGGCGCGAAGTGCGGTGCGACAGCGTGGATGATGTGGCCGCCTGGCTCTTGGAGCAGGAGGGTTCGCGTGCCGAGATCATGACGCCGATGCACCTCAACGAGGAGCAGGGGCTGATCGAAAAACTGATGCAGCTCCTGGCCGAGGGCCTGATGCGTGTGCACATCAACGGTGAGACGATGCTCATCGAGGAGTTCCTGCCCACCATTACCGAGCAGACCCGCGCCGAGGAGGTCCTGATCGTGATCGACCGCCTGCGCGTAACGACGGACGACGAGCTACCGACCCGCATCCGCGAGTCGATTGCGCGTGCCTACTCTTACGGGCACGAACAATGCACCATCCTCATAAACGGTGATTATCACTCTTTCTCGGCTCATTTCGAGGCTGACGGAATCGCCTTTGAGCATCCGACCGAGCACCTCTTCAGCTTCAACAACCCGATTGGCGCGTGTCCTCGCTGTGAGGGCTACGGCAAGGTGACGGGCATCGACGAAGATTTGGTAGTACCCGACAAGAGCCGTTCGATCTACGAGGATGCCGTGGCCTGCTGGCGCGGGGAGACGATGCGCCGCTGGAAGGAGGCACTGATTCGCAACGCCTATCTTTTCGACTTCCCGATTCACACACCATACCACGCACTTTCGGCCGAGCAGAAGCTCCTGCTTTGGCGCGGCAATGAATATTTCCACGGCCTGGACGACTTCTTCCGCTACATCGACAAGGAGCGCTACAAGATCCAATTCCGCGTCATGAAGGCTCGCTACAC
>CAYOEE010000087.1:0-6650 GCA_964402935.1 uncultured Alistipes sp.
CTTCGGCCTCTACGACTCGGGCCACTACTGGGATACGGGCGATATGTCGAAGGAGACCGAGTACAACCGCTTCGTCATCGACGAGGTGTGGGAGAACTACGGTCAGCACCACCCCTCGTTCGGGGGTTGGTACCTCAGCGGTGAGATTTCGCGCCGCACGAAGGGGGTTATCGAGGCTTTCCGCGAGCAGGGCGAGCATTGCAAGGCCGTTTCGGGTGGTCTGCCGACCCTTATTTCGCCTTGGATCGACGGCAAGAAGGCTGTTTTGGCCGCTTCGTCGTCACTCTCGAAAGAGGACGCCGTATCGGTGGCCGACCACGAAAGGGAGTGGGAGGAGATCTTTGCCGGTATTCACGGTGCGGTGGATGCCGTGGCCTTCCAGGACGGACACATCGACTACGACGAGCTGGATGCCTTCTTTGAGGTCAATAAGCGCCTGGCCGACAAATATGGCCTGGAGTGCTGGACCAATGCCGAGACCTTCGACCGCGATATGCCGATTAAGTTCCTGCCCATTAAGTTCGAGAAGCTGCGCATGAAGTTGGAGGCCGCGGCTCGTGCCGGCTACGACAAGGCGATCACGTTCGAGTTCTCGCACTTCCTCTCGCCCCAATCGTGCTACACATCGGCACACCACCTCTTCGATCGCTATCGGGAGTATTTCCTGAACGAGAAGCTGTAACCGGAGAAAAGTTCCAACGTCCAATCTACATACGAAAACAGATGGGGGAAACCCCTAACCAAAAATATAATTAGCTATGATGCAAATAGATGCTTTGATCCAACAATACCACGACGAACTCCATGAGCGCGTACTCCCCTTCTGGCTGGAGCACTCGCAGGATAAGGAGTACGGCGGCTACTTCACCTGCCTCGACCGCGACGGCTCGGTCTTCGACACCGACAAGTTCATGTGGTTGCAGGGGCGTGAAGTGTGGCTCTTCTCGATGCTCTGCAACAAGGAGGGTGCTCGCCCCGAGTGGTTGGAGTGTGCCCGTCAGGGTGCCGAGTTTATGCTCAAATACGGCCACGATGGCGACTACAACTGGTACTTCGCACTCACGCGCGAGGGCCAACCGCTCGTGGATCCCTACAACATCTTCTCCTACACCTTCGCGGCCATGGCCTTTGCCCAGCTGCACAAGGCGACGGGCGAGGAGCGCTATGCCGAGGCTACGCGTCGCACCTTTGAGCACATCATGGAGCGTTGGGACAACCCCAAGGCGCAGTGGAACAAGGCACACGCCGGTTCGCGCAATATGCGCGCCATGGCCCCCTCGATGATTCTGTGCAACCTGTTGCTCGAGATCGAGCACCTGATCGAGCCGGAGGTGGTCGAGGCTTCAATTGATCGCGCGCTGAGCGACGTGATGGATAATTTCTACCGCCCCGAGTTGGGTTTGGTCGTAGAGCACATCAATGCCGACGGTACGCTGAGCGATACGTTCGACGGTCGATTGATCAACCCGGGTCATACGCTCGAGACGATGTGGTTCGTCATGGACCTGGCACGTCGTCGCGGCGATGAGGAGCTGATCCGAAAGGCGGTCGAAATCGGTCTTAATACGCTCGACTTCGGTTGGGACAAGGAGCACGGAGGCATCTTCTACTTCATGGATCGCAAGGGTTGTCCCCCGCAGCAGCTGGAGTGGGATCAGAAGCTCTGGTGGGTACACGTCGAATCGACAATCGCCATGCTGGAGGGCTACCTCCTGACGGGTGACGAGCGTTGCAAGGCGTGGTTCGAGAAGCTGCACGACTACACCTGGTCGCACTTCCGGGATACGGAGCATCCCGAGTGGTACGGCTACCTGAACCGTCGCGGCGAGGTGCTGCTGACGCTCAAGGGTGGCAAGTGGAAGGGTTGCTTCCATGTGCCGCGCGGCCTCTACAAGTGCGAGTGCCTGCTCCGTGAGTTGAAACAAAAGATGGAGCGATAGCCATGAAGCGCCTGCTATTACTCGGCCTGATGCTCCTTGCGTGGAGTGCTGCGTGGGCCGTCGGAATCAACACCCTGAAAGGCACGGTGCGCTGTGAGGGCAAGGGGGTAGCCAACGTCGTGGTTACCGATGGCGAGAGCTTCACCACGACCGATGCCAAGGGGCGTTTTACGCTCCCCTCATCGGCGGATAACAAGCTCGTCTATATCACCATTCCGTCGGGCTATCGCGTAGCCTCGGAAAAGAGCGTGCCCCAATTCTGGCAGAAGAAGGAGGAGGGCAAAAAGAGCTACGACTTCACGCTGCTGAAAAAGGAGCAGGAGGATACGCACCACGGCTTCGTGGTGATTGCCGACCCGCAGATCTGGCACCAAAAGGAGTTTCCGGCGCTGAAAGCAGGCATGGAGGATATCCGCAAGACGGTCGAGGGGTATGCGATCCCCTTCCACGGCATCTGCTGCGGCGATGTGATCTCCTACGACCATAGCTTCTACCCCACCTACAACGAGGTGGCCTCACACGCCGGGCTCGACTTCTTCTCGACCCCGGGCAACCACGACATGACCCTCTACAGCCGTTCGCACGAGACCTCAACCCGCCTCTGGGAGGAGACTTTCGGCCCCATCTGCTACTCGTTCAACGTGGGCAAGGTGCACTATGTCTTCCTGAACGACAACTTCTACATCGGACGCGACTACTTCTACATCGGCTACCTCGATGAGAAGCAATTCGCTTGGCTCGAGAAGGACCTGAGCTACGTCGAGGAGGGCTCGACGGTCTTTGTCGTGCTCCACATTCCGACCACCTGCGAGGAGAGCGACCGCAAGCAGTTCAGCTACGGCAACATCGCCAACGTGATGACCAACGCCCCGCAACTGCACCGTATGCTTGCCCGCTACAACGCCCACATCCTCTCGGGACACACCCACACGACCTACAACCAAATCATCACCGAGAAGCTCTACGAGCACGTCATTCCCGCCGTGAGCGGTGCCTGGTGGCAGGGAATGCTCTGCACGGATGGCACACCGCGAGGCTACGGCGTCTTCGAGATCGAGGGGGACGAGGTGACGTGGTACTACAAATCGACCGACTTTGCCCCCGACCACCAGATGACCCTCTACACGGAGGCCGACACGGCCGGATTTGCCGGACAGGTGGTGGCCAACGTATGGGCAGCGGACGAAAGCTGGAAGATCGAGGCGCAATTTGACGGAGGTCAGTCGCACCCGATGGAGCGCTTCACGGCCTACGACCCGGGGGCACAAAAGATGTACGCCGACCGCGAGAAGCTGGATCACCCCTATGTCTATCCGAGCGCTTCGGACCACTTCTTCCGCATCGTGATCCCCGAAGGGGCACAGGTGGTGACCGTCACGGCCACCGACCGTTTCGGCAAGAGCTATCAACAAACCCTGAATTTGAAATAGAGATTCATGAAACGACTTATCCACTACGCCGTAGCCCTCGTGACTACGGCGTTATTGACCGCTTGTGGCGGCAGTGAACAATACGATGTAATCATCGTCGGAGGCGGTGTCAGCGGTACGACGGCCGGTATTCGGGCGGCACGACTCGGAGCCAAGACTCTCATCGTGGAACAAAGCCCCTGGCTGGGCGGTATGCTCACCTCGGCCGGTGTAAGTGCCACGGATGGCAACTACCGCCTGCGTGGCGGTATGTGGGGCGAGTTGCGCGACTCGCTCGAAGCGCACTACGGCGGTGCCGAGGCCCTCAAGACGGGCTGGGTGAGCAACCTGCTGTTCGAACCGAGCATCGGTGCCCGCATCTTCCGCTCGATGGCCGACAAGGAGGAGCTGCTGACCGTCAAATTCGAGACCGAACTCACGCTCCTGGAGCGCACGGAGGAGGGTTGGAAGCTGACGCTTCAAGGCCCGCGCGGAAAGAAGCAGGTGACGGGTCGCGTCTTGATCGACGGCACGGAGCTGGGCGATGTAGCCGCCGAGGCGGGTGTAAAATACGACATCGGCATGGAGAGCCGCGCCGTCACGGGTGAGGACATCGCCCCCGAGGAGGCCAACGGCATCATCCAGGACCTGACGATGGTGATGATCCTGAAGGATTACGGCCGCGATATGACCATCGAGCGCCCCGCGGAGTACGATTCGACGCTCTTTGCCTGCGCTTGCGACAACGCCATCTGCCACACTCCGAAGGAGGCCAACCGCCTCTGGTCGAAGCAGATGATGATGTCGTATGGTCGCCTGCCGAACGGAAAAATCATGATCAACTGGCCGATCGAGGGCAACGACTACTATGTCAATATGATCGAGATGACGGCCGAGGAGCGCGAGGAGGCGGTTCAAAAGGCAAAGAATCACACCCTCTGCTTCCTCTACTTCATCCAGCACGAGCTGGGGCTGAATACCTTGTCGCTGGCCGATGACGAGTTCCCGACCGAGGACCGGATGCCCCTGATGCCCTACCACCGCGAGTCGCGTCGCACGCATGGCGAGGTGCGCTTCCAACTCAACCACATCACCAACCCCTACGATTATACGCTCTACCGCACGGCTATCGGCGTGGGTGACTACCCCGTTGATCAGCACCACACGCGCTACACGGGTTGGGAGGCGCTGCCGAATCTCTATTTCCACTCCGTACCCTCGTATGGTGTGCCGATGGGTGTGCTGCTGCCGAAGGAGGTCGATGGGCTGATTGTGGCCGAGAAGTCGATCTCGGTGAGCAACCTCGTGAATGGCTCTACGCGCCTGCAACCCGTTGTGTTGCAGATCGGTGAGGCGGCCGGTATCGTGGCGGCATTGGCCGTGAAACAGGGCATTGAGCCGCGTGAGGTCTCGGTGCGCGACGTACAGCGCGAGGTGCTTCAGGGGGGTGGCTACCTGCTTCCCTACCTCGACCTGCCCACGACCGATCCCCACTTCAAGGCCGTGCAACGTGTCGGTGTAACGGGCATTATCGAGGGTGTGGGGATGACCGTCGGCTGGGAGAATCAGACCTGGTTCAAGGCCGACGAGCCGATCTCGATGGCCGAGCTTTCGCGCGGACTGAACCGCTTCGACGAGCAGTTTGAGCTAAACACGGACTCGCGCCCCACGACGCTGGCCGACCTGGAGCGTTGGTTCGGGGAGATCAACGATGCGATGTGGAATGCCTGGGGTCTCGAAGATTACAATGCCAACCGCGCCCTCAGCCGCAAGGAGTGCGCCGTGGTGATTGATGCCCTCCTGCGCCCCTTCTACAAATACCCCGTAACCCTTCAAGGTGAATTTATACGATGAAACGCTTGCTTTGGATGATGACCCTTTGTGCGGCTCTGACCGCTTGCTGCGGTGAAAAGAGCACCCCGATTGCCGACTCGCCCGCCCGCGTCGTAGGACGCACGATGACGCTCGACGACGGCTCCATCACGTTTGATTGGAGCGGTGTCTATATCGACATCCGCTTTCGTGGCAGCTACCTCGCCGTGGAGCTGAGCGATACGAAACGCAACTACCTCAACCTCTGGATTGATGGCGTGGAGCAGGAGAAGCTCACCTCGGAGGGCGACCACACGACGGTTGTGCTCTTTAACGACCCTGCTCAGGAGGGAGAGCACCTGATCCGCCTGCAAAAGGCAACCGAGGCCGAGCAGGGACGCACGACGCTGCACAGCCTTACGACCGATGGCAAATTGCTGGCAACCGATGACCTGAAGCTATCGCGCCACATCGAATTTTACGGCGATTCGCTCACCTGCGGCTACGGCACGGAGAGTAAATCGGGTAGCGAGCCCTTCCTGCCCGAGACGGAGAATTGCCGCTACACCTACGCAGCGCTGACGGCGGCCCACTTCGGGGCAGATTACAACCTCGTTTCCCACTCGGGTCGCGGTCTGGTGCGTAACTATGGCGATTCGCTGCAACTCTCCGACCCCACGACGACGATGAGTTCGCGCGCTTTCCGTATCTTTGACGAAGACCCCGCCTCGGCGTGGGACTTTACGCAAAGCCCCTATCGCCCCGATGCCCTCGTCATCACGCTCGGCACGAACGACTTCAGTACCCCGCCCCATCCCACCGAGGAGCAGTATATCGCGGGCTATCGCGCACTGATCGAACGCCTCCGCACGGCTTGGGGCGACGAGCTCCCCGTCTTGTGCGTCGTTCACTCGCCTCATGCGGTGAATTGCGTCAAGAAGATGGTCGAGGAGATTCCCCACACGGCCATGGCCGATATTTCGTGGGGGGTCTATAACCGCACCACCGATCTCGGAGCCTCGGAGCACCCCAACCGCTACGGCCAGGAGAAGATGGCACAGATAGTCATCGAACAATTCGCCCGCCTCACCGGCTGGGAGTAATCCACCGCTACGCATATAAAAAAGCGTGTCCAACAAAAAAGTTAGGGCACGCTTTTTTGTGTTCTAATCTCGTCAACGTTAATACGATACTACGTTTATTATCATTGATAATGAAATAGCAAGAAATGAACATGAAAATTTATGATCGACAGCATCGTGCGCATACGATAAGAACAAATATATCTCCACAATCAATTTGATATTTATTGAATCTTCTGTATATTTGTTGTGACATATTGCCTAATCGCCATCGAACTACCACACTGATTATGATTTGGCACGATAATCCCATTAAGGCGAGTACCGCTTTGCGTGTGCTTGCTTGTAGGGATTATAGGGTGTGGTAGCCCTTGATGGCGTGCAGGTATAGTGCACGCTTTTTTATT
>CAYOEE010000088.1:0-6644 GCA_964402935.1 uncultured Alistipes sp.
TGGTCGCCTCCATCGTGCGTTCATACTCGAAGTCGGTCGTGTTTCTCACGCCGCGAATAATCGCCACGGCACCCATCTGCTCGGCAAACTCGCCCGTCAGGCCGTGGTAGATGTGCACCTCGACACGGGGGTTGTTGCGATAGACGTCGTCAATAAGGCGCTTGCGGTTCTCGACCGACAAGAGGCCTCGTTTCATCGAGTTGTTGCCAATCCCGATGACGACTCGGTCGAAGAGTTTGAGCGACTCCTCGACAATGGCGGCATGGCCGCGCGTAAAGGGATCAAACGATCCGGGGAAGATTGCGGTTCTCTCCATAATAGACAAAGGTAAGAAGATTTTGTCAATCATGCCCCATTTTGTCGGTAAAATTTAGATACCTCACCCTTTTTAGCCCCTTATCTTTGCCAAAAAACCTCAAAAACCATGAAAACCAAACTACTTTTAGCCACCTTGCTGCTCATCGCAGCTCTCGCCCTCGCTACGCGCCACTTCTACCGCTTGGCCGATCGCCTCGAAAACGACCGTCACAGCTTTATTTCGCGCCTCGAAGCGCTGACCGCACAGCGCGATTCGCTCCGCAATCGTTGCGAAGTCTTACGCCTCGACCGCGCGGAGTTCGAACGGCTCTACCAAGCCGAGGCAGAGAAGCTCCAAGCGATGAAAATCAAGCTGCGCCGCGTGGAGTCCGTAGCACAAAGCGTCAGCAGCACCACCCTTACGGCAACCGCCCCGCTCCGCGACACGATCCGCATCCTGCGAAGCGATTCCGCGCCCCTACTCGATACGGCACGCCACTTTCGCTGGAGCGACCCCTGGAATCGGATCGAGGCCACCATTCGGGGCGACTCGATGCAGTGCGAAATTCATTCGATCGACACCCTGCATCAGGTCGTGCACCGCGTCCCGCGTCGTTTTCTCTTCTTTCGCTGGGGCACAAAGGCTCTGCGTCAAGAGATTCACTCCTCGAACCCCTCGACCCGCATCATCTACACCGATTATGTGATTATTGCGCGCTGATGTAGCGCTCCAACTCCTCGGCCAACCTTGCTGCACGAATCAGCGGCAAGGGCTTTTCGTCGAGTTTCGAAAGGGAGGTAAGGCCGCGATGATCCACCGCAAAGAGCTCGTCGTAGAGCGATAGTTCGGCCAATCGAATCGGGTGTTGCACGGCCGGCATATGAAGCGCCTGCACCGTCTGCCAAAGGGCAACATCGGTAGCCGTATGGAGCGTTTTCGGCGCAACGAGCACCCCCTCGCGGAAACCGAAAATCGACCCCTCGCCCAGCGAGCGAATCACCCCCTCACGATCCACGCGCACGGCCTCGTCCGCCCCCTTTTCGCGCGCCAGCGCCTGTGCCACAGCATGTGCCGAGAGCGAGGCGACGGACATCGTCTCCAAAGGCAGGTCGTAGGGAATCGTAAGGGTCGCGGGGCGCACACTGCGCAGGGCATAGCCCGCATAGAGCGAACTCCCCTCGCCATGGATCAGCTCCTCACCCGTATCGAAGAGTTCGATACGCACGAACGACGAAACGGCATCGGAATATCGCGCCCGCGCCACCTCGTCGAGCAGGCTCTTCTCCAGACGTTTCAGGTCGGGACGATAGGCTCTGCCAAAGAGTTCACACGAAGCCACATGCAGTCGCGCCACATGCTCCTTGAGCATACGGGCACATCCTCCGTAAAGGTGAACTACCTGGTAGAGAAAAGGTTCCATAGCGAAAACAGAAATTAGAGCAGGAAGATTTTGAGCAACAATTCGCGCAGCAGCTCCCCGTCCGAAGCGCCACCCGAATTCAGCCCCTTCGACTTGGCGTCGTATTCGCGCAACAGTCCCAGCACCTCAAAGACCT
The DNA here is from genome assembly GCA_964402935.1 of uncultured Alistipes sp. Taxonomy (GTDB): domain Bacteria; phylum Bacteroidota; class Bacteroidia; order Bacteroidales; family Rikenellaceae; genus Alistipes. Next base: position 1,855 of record CAYOEE010000088.1, read on the forward strand.
TTTTGTTGGGCCACAAGGCAGTCTGCTGTTTGATCTCCTGCACGATAAAGAGGGCCGGTTTGCGCAGGATGCGCATCAGCTCCTGATCCGAGGGCATCGGTTGCCCCTTGCGACGACTGAGCCAGGCGAGGTAATTGACCGTAAAGAGGTCGCGGAATTGCCCAAAGAGGGCCATGATCGTCACCAGCAGGGGGTTATCCTTCGGATTGCGGGCAAAGTGGTCGGCAATCATGAGCGAGCGCCCCATATCGCGTTGCACGACCGCCTTGCAAAGCTCGAAGTTGTTGAAATCCTTCGAGATACCGATGTTGGTTTCGATATCGACATCCGTAATGCGCGTTGCCCCTTCGGGCATCGAGACGGCCAGCTTCTCTAGTTCCAGGGCGATCTTCGAAATCGACGTACCAAGGTGATCGGTCAGCATCGAGAGTGCCTTGCGGTCGATCTTCAATCCTCGGCCGGCGATGAACTGCTCGAGCCAAGCCCCGATTTCATAATCACGCGGCGTAACCGACTCGAAGACCACGCCGTTGGCTACGCATCCTTTGTAGAACGAGGAGCGTTTATCGACATTTTTCTCCTTGTGGCAGACGATGAGGATCGTCGTCGGCTGGGGTTTCTGCGTGTAGAAGGAGAGTTTCTCGATCTGGCGCAGTTGCTGCGCCTCCTTCAGAATCACCACCTGGTACGACCCCATCATCGGCATCTGGCGACAGAGATTGACCACCTGGCCCGCATCGCTATCCTTGCCATAGACCATGATCTGGTTGAAGGCGCGCTCGGCCTCGTTCAAAATCGAGGAGGCGAGTTGCTCCTGCAAGCGGTCGATGAAGTAGCTCTCGTCGCCCATCAGGAGGTAGATCGGGGCAAACTTACGGGCGGCAATCTGCTGTTGCAGACGCTCGAACTCGGACACCGAATCGCGGAATTTTACTGCACTTTTAGCCATCTTTCATTAGACGATCTCACGGGTGATACAAAGGACATTTTCGCTCTTTTCGTCGAGGCGATAGCGGTCATCGAGCCGTTCGCCCACGACCCAGACGATCTCCTCGCCACTCAGAAGCACAAACTGACGCTCCTTTTCGGGGAGCGAGAATTTTCGATCAATCAGGTAGTCGCTCAACTTCTTCTGCCCCGTCATACCGAAGGGAATAAAACGATCCCCCTCGCGCCAACGGCGCAACGTGAGCGGCCACTGCAACTTATCGGCATCGATCAACGCCTGGTTCGACGGCACAACAAACTCCTCGATGAGGTCGATGCTGCATCGCTCGAAGTAGAGCACCGAGTTCCCGCAATAGGCGCGAACAGCCCCCTGAGGCACCTGCACCTCGCAACTGTCATCCGCCTCAATCGGTGCGATGAGGATCACGCCGCGATCCACGACCGCCACCCGATCGCGGGCATAGAATCTCCGCCCCACCGCCTCGGCATCCAAGGCGTGGCACAACTGATCGATCACATCCCCCTTAAAGCCATAGGCCGAGTTGAGCAACTCGTAGAGGACAAAATTACGCGGCAGGGAGGGATCTATCCGCTCCAGGCAGATCGCATCGACCCCCTCGCGATGCTCCACGGCCACCTCACGAATCCGCTCGACGGCCTGCGTGATGAATTGCTGCGCATCGGTCAGACGGCCGATATTACGACGCATCAGGGCGGTAAATTTGGGGTTAATCTCCCGAATTCGCGGCACCAGGCCGAGGCGTATTTTGTTGCGCAGGTACTTCGTCGAGCGGTTCGACGAGTCCTCGCGGTAGGGAATCTTGTGTTGCAGGGCGTACTCCAGAATCTCCTTGCGCGTGGCAAACAGCAAGGGACGCACAACACGCCCTACTTGGGTCGAAATACCCGTCAGACCGCGTAAGCCCGTGCCACGCAACAGGTTGATAAAGAAGGTCTCAACCGAGTCATCGGCATGATGCGCCACGGCAATGGCCGCATACCCCTCCGTTTCGCACAGCTCGTTGAACCAGGCGTAGCGCAAGCGACGGGCCGCCATCTCCATCGACTCGCCCGTCAGCTCCATTTCGCGCTCGGTCTCGAACCGTCGGTTGTAGAATGGCACGCCTCGACGAGCCGCCTCCGCAGCCACCAACTGCTCATCCTCGTCACTCTCCGTGCCACGCAGCTGGAAGTTGCAATGCGCCACACCGATGCGATAGCCCGCCTCCGTGAAGAGCGAGAGCATGACCATCGAATCCACACCGCCCGAAACGGTCAGCAGGATACGATCCTCACGCGTAAAAAGCTCGTTATCGGCCACATAGCGCGCAAAATTTTGCGCCAACTGTTGTCCCATGCTACAAAATATTAACCTCGGTGTCGATCTCGACACCGAACTGTTTCTTCACTTCAGCCTGCACCTTGTGTGCCAACTCAATCACCTCGGCACCCGTAGCACCGCCATGATTCACGAGCACCAAGGCCTGACGCTCATGCACCCCGACACGCCCCGCGCGATAACCCTTCAGCCCGGCACGGTCGATCAGCCAGCCGGCCGCCAGTTTCACCCGCTCGGGATCTGCCGTGGCGTAGTGCGGCATATCGGGATATCGGGTCAGCAACTCCTCGGCCACGGCACGCTCCACCACGGGGTTCTTGAAGAAGCTCCCCGCATTACCCAGCACGGCCGTATCGGGCAATTTCGAGCGACGAATTGTGCAGATCGCCTCGCGGATGTTGCGCAGGGTAGCCCCACCCAGGCGCTCCACTTCACGTTCCACATCCCCATAGCCGAGGCGGGGATTCGCCTCGCGCGTAAGTTCAATTTCGATCTCGGTAATCACCACGCGCCCCTTCAGCTCCTGCTTGAAGATGCTCTCGCGGTAGCCGAATCGGCACTCCTCGCGCTCCAACGTGCGCATCGCATCGGCCTCCACATCGTAGAAACGAACTCGACGGATCACATCCTTCGCCTCAGCACCGTAAGCCCCGATGTTCTGCACGGGGGCAGCCCCCGCCTTGCCCGGAATGAGCGAGAGGTTTTCAATACCCCACAGCCCGCGCTCCACGGCCCAGGCCACCAGCTCATCCCACTCGCGGCCGGCACCGACGCGCACGCGGACACGTCCCTGCTCCTCGCCAAGCAACTCGATCTGCTCGGCCACGGGGCAAAGAATCACCCCGTCGTAGTCCTGCGTAAAGAGGATGTTGTTACCCCCCGAAAGGACCATCCAGCGGTCAAATCGCTCCCGACGGAAAAGCGCCATCAGCTCCTGCTCGGTCTCAAACTCGATCAAACGACGCGCACGCTGCTCGACGTGAAAACTGTTGCGTAAGGTTAAATTTATCTCCTGAAAGTCACGAATCATAGTGCAAAGTTAGAAATTTTTATTAACTTTGGAGATAAAATCAGCCGACAACTCTAAAACTACATAAATTATGTTTACAGAAAAAGATCTGCAACAAATCGCAGCTCACGGTTTGACGAAGGAGGCCGTGGAGGTTCAAATCGAAAATTTCCGTCGTGGATTCCCCTTTTTGAAGATCGTACGTGCCGCATCGCCCTCGGACGGTGTGACGGTGCTCTCGGTCGAGGAGGCTGATGCAGCCGTAGCTCGCTACGAGAAGTCGAAGGAGGAGCTTTCGGTTGTAAAGTTTGTCCCCGCATCGGGTGCCGCTACGCGTATGTTCAAGGAGCTTTTCTCGTTTGTCAATGAGGACAAGCGCGGTGCCGGTATCGACAAACTGATCCAGAACATCGAGAAGTTCGCCTTCTGGCCCGAGCTGAAGGCCGTCCTGAAGGAGGGTGCCGACGACAAGGAGATCGTCTCGGCCATCGTCAAGGAGGGGCTGAACTACGGTTCGAAGCCGAAGGGTCTGGTCACCTTCCACGCCTACGAGGATGGTGCTCGCAAGGCCGTCGAGGAGCATCTGGCCGAGGGCGCTGCCTACGCCACCACGAAGGGTGTAGCCCGCATCCACTTCACCGTATCGCCCGAGCACATGGAGGGCTTCAAGAGCCTTCTGGAGGAGAAACTCCCCTACTACGAGAACCGCTACGGCATCCACTACGACATCTCGTTCTCGGTACAGAAGCCCTCGACCGACACGATTGCCGTCAATCCCGACAACACCCCCTTCCGCCAGGACAACGGCGAACTGCTGTTCCGTCCCGCCGGTCATGGTGCGCTGATCGAGAACCTGAACGACATTGATGCCGACGTGGTCTTCATCAAGAACATCGACAACGTAACGACCGACTCGCGCCGCGGTGACACGACCCGCTGCAAGAAGATGCTGGCCGGTCTTTTGATCGAGTTGCAGGAGCTTTCGTTCGAGTACCTCAAAGCCCTCGAAGTGGGTGGTGCCGAGACCGAAGCGATTGCCGAGTTTATCGAGAAGCGCCTCTGCGTAAAGCTCCCCGAGCAGTACAACACGACCCTGCTGAAGGCCATCCTTGACCGTCCGATCCGCGTCTGCGGCATGGTACGCAACGAGGGCGAGCCGGGTGGCGGTCCGTTCTGGGTAAAGAATGCCGATGGCACGGAGTCGTTGCAGATTGCCGAGTCGAGCCAGATTGCTCCGGAGGATCTGCCGCTGATGAAGTCGGCCACGCACTTCAACCCCGTGGATCTGGTCTGCGGCGTGAAGAACTCGAAGGGCGAGAAGTTCAACCTGCCCGCCTACACCGACCCCGAAACGGGCTTTATCTCCGAGAAGTCGGCCGGTGGTCGTGACCTCCGCGCCCAGGAGTTGCCGGGTCTGTGGAACGGTGCGATGGCCAAGTGGAACACGATCTTCGTGGATGTGCCCATCACAACCTTCTCACCCGTCAAGGTCGT
>CAYOEE010000089.1:0-6501 GCA_964402935.1 uncultured Alistipes sp.
AAGTGCGGAAGGTTCCGCATAAAATGGAAAACCTATAAAATCGAAAAACTATTTATCGAGGTTCATTTTATCGATCAATGCCTGCGTTGCAGGTTTGTGACCGCGGAACTTCACATAGAGATCCATGGGATGCTCCGTACCGCCCTTGGAGAGGATATTTTCGCGGAAAGAGGCAGCAACCTCCTGATTGAAGATGCCCTGCTCCTTGAACATCGAGAAGGCATCGGCCTCCAGCACCTCGGCCCACTTATAACCGTAGTAACCGGCGGCATAGCCACCCGAGAAGATGTGCGTAAAGGCGGGAGCCATGGCCGTACCCTCAACCACAGGCAGCACCTGCGTCGAAGCCATGGCCTGCTGCTCGAACTGCTCGACATCGCCCTCGAAAGGCTCGGTGAGCATATGCCAAGCCATGTCGCTGATACCGAACGAAAGCTGGCGCACATTGGCGTAAGCGGCCAGGTAGTTCTGGGCAGCAACGATGCGGTCGATGATCTCCGAAGGCATCTTCTCGCCCGTCTCGTAGTGCTCGGCCCAAAGATCCAGGAACTCCTTCTCGGTAGCCCAATTCTCCATGATCTGCGACGGAAGCTCCACGAAGTCACGATAGACCGACGTGCCGGTCATCGAACCATACTCGCCCTCGGCCAAGATACCGTGCAGACCGTGGCCGAACTCATGCAGGAAGGTCTCCACCTCGTCGAAGGTCAAAAGGGCGGGCTTCGACTCGGTCGGCTTCGAGAAGTTCATCACGAGCGACACGAGCGGGCGTGTCTCCACACCATCAACGATCTTCGAGCCGCGGAAATCGGTCATCCAGGCACCGGCACGCTTCGTAGCGCGGGGGTGGAAGTCGAGGTAGAGCACTGCCATGAAGCGGCCATCTCGATCGGTCACCTCATAGACCGTCGTTTCGGGGTGGTAGCCCTCGATCTCCTTCGTCTCGGTAAAGTTCAGACCATAGAGTTTGTTGGCCAGCATAAAGACACCCTTCTTAACGTTCTCGAGCTTGAAGTAGGGCTTCACCAGCTCGTCCGAAAGGGCGTATTTCTCGTCCTTGTACTGCTCGTTGTAGTAGGCCCAATCCCACGGCATGAGTTCCCCCTCGAAGCCCTTCGAGGCGGCATAGTCGCTGATCGTCCGGTAATCCTTATCGGCATACTCCTTCGTGGCCGTGAGCAGTTCATTGAGGAAGCCGTTTACGGTCGCCTTGTTCTCGGCCATACGCTCCTCCAGCACATAGTCGGCATAGGTCTCGTAACCCAAGAGGTTGGCGATCTTGAGGCGCGTATTGACGATCCCCTTGATCACCTCCGAGTTGTCGAACTCGCCACCCAGGGCACGCGAGTTGGAGGCCTTCCACAGCTGCTCCTTCAAGGCGCGATTCGACGAGTAGGTCAGGAACGGAATGTAGCTCGGAGCTTGCAAAGTCACCGTCCAACCCTTCTCACCGCGAGCTTTTGCGTCGGCAGCCAAGCCCTCCTTGACGAAGTCAGGCAGCTCCTCGACCTGCTTCGGGTCGGTGATGTTGAGCGTGTAGGCGTTCGTGGCCTTCAGCGCATTCTGGCCAAACTGAAGCGTCAAAGCGGCCAGCTCGTTCGAATATTGGCGATAGAGCGCCTTATCCTCCTCCGAGAGGGCTGCACCACCACGCGCAAAGCCTTTGTAGGTATCCTCCAGGAGCTTCTTGTCGATCTTCGAGAGGCCGAAACCGGGCTTCTCATAGACCGCCTTCACGCGCTCAAAGAGAGCCGGATTGAGCGAAATATCGTTGCCCAGTTCGGTCAGCTTGGGCTGGATGCGCTGAGCCACCTCCTGCATCTCGGGCGTGGCCTCCGTGCCCATCAGGTTGTAGAAAACACCCGACACACGCCCCAGCAACTCGCCGTTGCGCTCCAGCGCCACGATCGTATTGCCGAACGTCGGCTTGGCAGGGTTCGTAACAATGGCCTCGATCTCGGCGCGCGCACAAGCAATCGCGGCGTCGATAGCCGGCTCGAAATGCTCCAGCTTAATCTTCGAGAAGGGAGGGGTCTCATGCGGTGTATCCCACTCGGCCAAGAGGGGATTTTGCAGATCCAGCTCCGGATAGTCGGCCTGCGGGATCGACTGATCACCACACGATACGGCCAAAACGGAAAGTGCCATCATGCATAAAAACTTTTTCATCTTTTTACCTATTTATTGTTGTTTGGATTTTTCATCGGTTAATGCCAGCCGTCGTCGGCCACGGTCTCCACTTTCTCGACCTCGGCAGCCCTCTCCGCAGCGCTATTCGGGGCAGTCGTTTCCTCAGGCACCTCAACCGGTTTTTCGATCAGGCCACGCCCCAGGAGCATCGCCGTTTTATCGGGATCCTTGCCTCGGAAGGCGCGGTAGAGGCTCATGCCATCCTGCTCACCACCGCTCTCGAGCAGGGTGCGGAAGCGGGCGGCAATCTCGCGGTTGAAGTAATCCCCGCTCTCCTCAAAGGCGGCAAAAGCATCCTTGTCGAGCACCTCGGCCCAGATGTAGAAGTAGTAACCGGCCGAGTAACCGCCATCGAAGATGTGGCTGAAGTAGGGATAGTGGTAGCGCGGCTCGATCTCGGGGAGCATACGGCGCTGCTTGTAGAGGGCGTTGTGCTCGAAGGCCACCGGATCGAACGGCTCGTAGTGGGTGATGGTGTGGATATCGAGATCGGTCAAGGCGGCAGCCACCAGTTCGGTGGTCATGAAGCCCTGGTTAAAGAGTTCGCTGCGCTTGAGCTTGTCAATGAGGTGCTGCGGAATGACATCGTTCGTGCGGTAGTGCAGGGCGTAGTTCTTCAGCAGTTCGGGGTGGAAGGCCCAATTCTCCATGATCTGCGACGGTAGCTCCACAAAGTCGCCCTCCACCTCCGAGAGCGAGCGATACTCGACATCGTGCAAGAGGAAGTGCATGGCATGGCCGAACTCGTGGAAGAGGGTCTCGGTTTCATCCAAGGTCAAGAGGGCAGGCGCTGCGGCCGTGGGGCGGGTGAAGTTGCAGACGATCGACACCACGGGGGCAATGCGCTTGCCATCGCGGTACGACTGCTCGACATAGTTACCACACCAAGCGCCCTGTCCCTTGCCATCGCGCGGATGGAAATCGAAGTAGAGCACACCCAGGTGCGACTGATCCTGGTCGAGCACCTCGTAGGCGGTCACCTCCTCGTGGTAGAGGGGCACCAAAATCGGGCGGAAGGTCACGCCATAGAGGCGATTGGCAAGGAAGAAGATACCACCGCGCACATTCTCCAGCGAGAAATAGGGGCGCAGCATCTCCTCATCGAGCGCATACTCTCTTTTGCGCAACTTCTCGGCGTAGTACCACCAATCCCAGGGGCGGAATTTCTCGCCCGGATGGTTCTTCTCGAAGAGGGGGCGCATCGCCTCCACCTCCTTTTGGGCACGCTCCAGGGCGGGATCCCAAATTTCGTCGAGCAGGCTATAGACGGCCGAGGTCTTGCCGGCCATCTCGTTGGCCACGACATAGGCGGCATAGCTCTCGTAACCCAACAGGTTGGCCTTCTCGACGCGCAGGCGCACGAAGTCGTTGATCAGCTGTTTGTTGTCGTTCTCATCGTCGTTGCTGCCACGCTTGAGGTAAGCCGTATAAAGCTCCTCGCGCAGTTTTCGCTCGGTCGAATAGGTCAGGAAAGGAATCAGGCTCGGCTTGTGGAGCGTGAAGATATACTTGCCGGCCAGCCCCTGCGCCTCGGCCTTCTCGCGGGCCTGGTCGCGGATTCCCTGCGGGATACCGCTCAGCTCCTTATGCTCCAGGATGAGTTGGTAGGCATTATTCTCGGCCAGCAGGTGACGGGCATACTCGACCGAGGTGATCGAAAGTTGCTCGTTGATCTGCTTCAGGCGCTCCTTCTCCGCTTCGCCAAGCAGGGCACCAGAACGCACAAACTCCGTGTAGATCTTCTTCACAAGGCGCTCCTGCTTGGCGTTCAGACCAAGCGTCGGCAACTTGTCGTGCACCGCTTTCACGCGCTCGAAGAGTTTGTCGTTCAAGAGGATGCGATCGCTATGTGCCGACAAGAGGGGCATCACTTCGGCCTCGATCTGCTGCATCTCGTCATTCGTATCGGCAGCCGACAACATCCCGAAGATGAGCGAAACTTGCTCCAACTGTCGCCCTGCATCGTCGAACTTAAGGATCGTATTTTCAAACGCAGCCTCTTCGTTGGAGGTGGTAATGGCCTCAATCTCGGCCTCATGCGCGGCCATGGCTGCCTCAAAGGCAGGCTTGTAATGTTTCAGCGCGATTTGGTCGAAGGGGGGCACACCGTAGGGGGTATCCCACTCCGTGAGCAGGGGATTCACAGCCTCCTCTTGCCGGTGCTGACACGAAAGGTTTGTCATAAGCAGTAAAAGTGCAAAGATTTTAACAATCCGTTTCATCGGTTCTCTTTTTCTTATTTTTTACTTAACTTTGTAGCACGCTTTGCGTGCCAACTGACAAAGATAAGGAAAAATTCGTCATGCAACTCTTTTATGCCCCCGAAATTACACCTCCCGACTACACTTTAACGGAGGAGGAGTCGAAACATTGTGCACGCGTCTTGCGCCTCAAGGTCGGTGATGCGATTCACCTCACGGATGGTGCGGGGCGACTCTTTCGCGGTCGTATCACCGATGACCACCCGAAACGGTGCGTCGTACACATCGAGCAGGTGATCGACCCCTTCGAGCCGCTTCCCTACTCGCTCACGATGGCCGTAGCTCCGACGAAGAACACCGACCGTTACGAGTGGTTTTTGGAGAAGGCGACCGAGATCGGCGTGGAGCGTTTCATCCCGCTTGAGACGGAGCACAGCGAACGTCGCACGCTCAAAAGCGAGCGTTGCGAGAAGGTGATCATCTCGGCCATGAAGCAGTCGCTCAAGGCCTTCAAACCGACATTTGAGCCGATGACAAAGTTTCGGGAGTTGATCTCGACCCCCTTCGAGGGGCGCAAGCTGATTGCCCACTGCGACCAAGCGCTGACCGAGCAAGGCAAACAATACCTCGCCTCGACGCTTCGCAAGGGGGAACGTGCGCTGATTTTGATCGGCCCGGAGGGAGATTTCTCGCCCGCGGAGATTCGTGAGGCCGTGGAGGCCGGCTACGAGGAGATTACGCTCGGCACGCAACGCCTCCGCACCGAAACAGCAGCCGTGGTGGCTGTAACGATGACTTCGGTCGTGAACAATCAATAAAACACCGAAGGGTATGATCCTGCAACTGTTTTTGAGTTTCCTGAAGATCGGCGCCTTCACCTTTGGCGGGGGCTACGCGATGATTCCGATCATCGAGCACGAGGTCATCGACCGACGGGGTTGGGTGGCACGTGAAGAGTTTCTGGATCTCTTGACCCTTGCCCAATCTGCACCAGGGCCGATTTCGCTCAATACGGCCGTCTTTGTGGGCTACAAAACGGGCGGTATGCGCGGTGCGTTGGCCGCGATTTTGGGCATCGTCATCCCCTCGTTTCTGATTATTCTTCTAATCGCCATCCTCTTTGCCGACATCCGCCACAACGCGTGGGTCGATGCCGCCTTCAAGGGGATGCGCCCTGCCGTGGTGGCACTGATCGTGGCTCCGGTCATCAAACTCGCACGCGGTATGCATCCGGCACTCTTCGTGGTGATTGCCGCAACGGCGGTTGCTATCTGGTGGCTGGGCTGGTCGCCCATCGGGATTTTGGCCGCAGCGGCCCTGCTCGGCATTGCTTGGGAGCTGTATCACCTTAAAAAGCGCGTCGGATGATTCTTTGGCAACTGTTTCTTTCGTACCTGAAGATCGGATTCTTCGGTTTTGGCGGTGGCTATGCCATGTTGTCGCTGATTCAAAACGAGGTGGTCGTACAACACCAATGGATGACCGGCAGCGAGTTTGCCGACATCGTGGCCGTGTCGCAGATTACCCCCGGGCCGATCGCCATCAACTCGGCCACCTACGTCGGTTATACGGTCGGTTTGCAGGCCGGTGGCGTGGGCTACGGCATCGTGGGGTCGATCGTCGCCACCTTCGCCGTTTGTCTGCCGGCCATGACCATTATGCTCCTGATTACGCGCTTCTTCCTGCGCCTTAGGCACAGCACGCTCCTCGAAGGGGCGATGCGGGGTATGCGTCCCGTCGTGATCGGTATGATTGCCGCCGCGGCTCTTTTGCTCATTGCACCCCACTCGACCGATCCGAGCGAACAGAACTTTATCGACCTTTGGAGCTGGCTGCTCTTTGGGGCGGTGCTCATCGGGCAGTGGCGCAAGGTGAATCCGATTCTGTTGATTTTACTCGCGGCCGTAGCGGGAATCATCATCTACCATTAACAAACAAGAGTTATCCAACTCGAAAGCTGAACAACCCCTCTTTTGATAGAAGTCGTATAACAAGCGGGATTTTTAGGCCTGCGAAGTCCGAAAAACCGCAGCATACTAACCGTATGTGAGAAGCTGTTTAAAATTTGTTTGCGAAATGATTTTACAGCTTTTTGTGGCTATTTTTTCGC
>CAYOEE010000090.1:0-2805 GCA_964402935.1 uncultured Alistipes sp.
GCGAGATTATCGGCGGTTCGGAGCGCGAGGCCGACTATGGCAAGCTTTCTGCACGAGTTGCCGAATTGGGTATGAGCGAGAAGAGCCTCTGGTGGTATCTCGATACGCGCCGTTGGGGTTCGGCTCCGCACTCGGGCTTCGGTTTGGGCTTTGAGCGTCTGCTGATGTTCGTGACGGGTATGACCAACATCCGCGACGTGATTCCCTTCCCGCGTACCCCGCTGCACGCAGATTTCTAATCGGTCGAAAAAAGAACCGAAACGAAAAATTTAATGGGACTTCTGCGCGTTGGTGTGTGGAGTCCCTTTAAATTTTAAGGTATATGGCACTGAGTCAAAAACAGATACTTTCGCTTCAGCAGAAGCTCTCTCCGCAACAGATCCAGATGATCAAGTTGCTGGAGCTGCCCACCGTGCAACTCGAACAACGCATCAAACAGGAGATCGAGGAGAATATCGTTCTCGAGGAGGATGATCGTCGCTCGGACGAGGAAGAGCCGAAGGAGATCTCGGTTGAGGAGTACCTCAAGGAGGACGATACGCCCGCCTACAAGAGCCGCCTGAACCACTTCTCGCGCGACGATAAACAGCGTCCGGTCTATCTCACGGAGGGTCGCTCGTTGCAGGAGTACCTGGTCGAGCAGCTCGGCTACCGCAACCTCTCGGAGCGGGAGATGCGCCTGGCGGTCTATCTGGTCGGAAGCATCGACGAGGATGGCTACCTCAGACGCGACCTGGAGTCTGTTTCGGACGATATCGCCTTTACGGTCGGTGTGGAGTGTACGACCCAGGAGCTGGAGCGCCTGCTGGGAATTATCCACGAGCTGGAGCCTGCCGGTGTAGGTGCTCGCAATTTGCAGGAGTGTCTGTTGTTGCAGATCGGGCAACTGCCCCAAACAACTGCGACGCGTCGCCTTGCCACGCGCATCCTCTCCGACCATTTTGATGAATTTGTCAAGAAACATTACGAGCGGCTGATGGCACGTTTGCAGGTCTCGGAGGAGACCTTCCGCGAGGCCATTGCCGAGATCAAGCGCCTCTCGCCCAAGCCCGGCAACCTCTACGCCGAGGGGGGTACGAATACGACGCCCTACATCATTCCCGATTTTCTGCTCGACTACCAGGATGGGGAGTTTCAGCTCTCGCTCAACTCCTACAATGTGCCCGAAGTGAAGGTCAATCGCCGCTATGTGGAGATGATCCGCGACATGGTGAAGGCCGACGGCAAGGTGCGCGAGGAGGATCGGGAGGCGTTGCAGTTTGTCAAGCAGAAGATCGACTCGGCCAAGTGGTTTATCTCAGCCATCAAACAGCGCCACGATACCCTGATGCGAACCATGCAGACCATCTTGGATTATCAGCAGGAGTATTTCCGCACGGGCGATCGCTCGAAACTTCGCCCGATGATCCTGAAGGATATTGCCGACCGCACGGGGCTGGATGTTTCGACTATCTCGCGCGTGGTGAACAGCAAATATGTGCAGACGCAGTTCGGGATTATTCTCCTCAAATCGCTCTTCTCGGAGGCGATGCAGACCGCTTCGGGCGAGGAGGTGTCGTCCTATGAGATCAAAACCCTCCTTCAGAAGTGCATCGACGAGGAGGACAAGCGCCACCCCCTGACCGACGAGACGTTGATGAATATGCTCAACGACCACGGCTATTGCATTGCCCGTCGCACGGTGGCTAAGTACCGAGAGATGTTGAATATACCGGTGGCACGCTTGCGCAAGCAGATATAGAAAAAGACGACCCGCGTAGGTCGTCTTTTTCTATATCTGATACCATCTGTTACTTCTCGATATAACTTCTCAGCGCCTCGACATACTTTTCAAAGGCCGCAATGCCCTCCTTCGTGATGCGGCAGAGGGTGCAGGGCATCTTGCCGCGGAAGGTCTTTTCGATCGAGATATAGCCCGCCTTGTGGAGCTTGTCGAGTTGCACGCTCAGGTTGCCGGCCGTGGCACCCGTCTCCTGTCTAAGGAAGACAAAATCCGCCTCCTCGACCCCCAAAAGGATCGACATCACCCCTAAGCGGAGCTCCGAGTGCAGCAGCGGATCGAGCGACTTAAGCATTTTTGCGTGTTTTGACGTTCAGAATGTGGCCCGGAATAATCATGCCGAGCGTAAATATCACGGCAAAGATAGTAATTTGTCCGCCTTGCAAAAAGCGATTGTCCGTAATAATTTCGTGCGCACGAAGGTAGGCGTTCAAATAGGTGAACGTCTCCATAAAAATCGCGCCTGCGAGAAAGAGAATACCTCCCCACGAAACACCCTTTGCCTGAATAAGGCGTCCCGAAATCCAAGTGCCGATACCAATCAGGAGTAAAACAAGCGTGAGAATCGAGAGCCCTCGCGTACACAGAACAATCACAAAGGCCGGGATCATCGCCACGGAGCAGACCAACCAAACCGACTCGACGGCTCGGTCGATGTAGTTTTTCGGCTCGGTGGGCTTCTTGCGGCAGGTGAGGAGCATCAGAGGGAATCCCAACACAGGAATCAGCCACCACGCAAACATCCAGTGGTTGGACCAATCGTTTACGACAACCAACCACTCGAAGAGCGAGACGGCCACGGTCAGGTAACCCCACACAAGGAAGGGCTTGCCGGCATTGACGGTCAGTCGGCGGTGGGTGTTTTGGATCATCCGGGTAATGAGGGCCAGGCTCTCGGCCTCGGTCATTGTTCGTTCTTGCATCGTAAAAAAGTTTTTAATGTTCAACAAAAAGTGCTTTCCATGATGCAAATATAAACCACTTTATAAAATAAACCAAATTTTTGTGGGGAATTTTAGCAAGGG
>CAYOEE010000090.1:2905-6444 GCA_964402935.1 uncultured Alistipes sp.
AATATAAACCACTTTATAAAATAAACCAAATTTTTGTGGGGAATTTTAGCAAGGGCCTATGGGGCCTATAAGACCTATGAGGCCTATGGGGTTATTGCTTGGCGTGATTTTTGCGTGCGCGATAGAGCTCTTCGCGCACACCTCCTCGCTCGATAAACTCCTCTTTTCGTTTCTCGATAAGTTTATAGAGCAGGTAGTCTGTTTGATGAATGAGCACCAGGGCTATATTGGCAATCGCTTCATCCGAACGATCGGGAATAGCTTGTCGATAAAAGGCCGAATCGTTGTGATTTGCGCATACAGCGCGTGTATGTTTAGCCTTTTCACTCTCGAATGGCCATATTTCAAGATTGCGTACGCGCAGGTAATCCTCGTAATCGAGCATTAGCTCTTTGAAGCTCGCTTTAGCCACATTGAGCAATTTGAGCTCGCTTTCGCGTGAGGTGGTTGAAGAGGTGCTGCCTTCTGCGATATTTTGTTTGCCCGATCGAGCAGCCTGTATCATCTGATCTATTGTCCGATCGTTTACGGCTAAAAAACGATGTGCGAAATGGTAGGTGATATCGTAGATGCATTCCGCTTTCTTGTAAACGATCAGATCTCGAAAATTCCCTTTCAAAGGCAAAAAATCGCTCATAACGCTCTTTTGGTTTTAGTTTCTACTTTCTACTTATAGGTCTCATAGGCCCCATAGGTCTTATAGGCCCTTATCCATTTTATAACAATTCGTCTCCTTGCGTTCGAAGCCCATGGTTTGGTAGAGTCGATTGGCGGCTACGCGCAAGGGGTTGGAGGTGAGCATGAGTTGCTTGACGCCTGCCTGGCGGGCCTGCTCGATGGCCTCTTCGACAAGCCGTTTGCCGAAGCCGTGGCCACGCGCCGAGTGATCCACCACGACATCCTCGATCCACGCTTTCGTACCCGTGGGGGAGTGGTAGATACCCAGGGTCAGCATACCGACTACCTGCGCCTCGTACTCCAGCAGGTAGAGGTGGCTCGACGGGTCGGAGATGACCTTGCGGAGCAGCTCCTCGCTGAGGATAACGGGCGAGGGGGTGAGCTGATCCATCAACTGTTGAATGGCCCGATGATAGGCGGGATCGTAGGCCGTAAGTTCTCGAAGGCGGGGTTCTTTCATCGTTTGGTCTAAATGCATCATGGGGTAAAGATACGATTTTTTCCCTTTCCGTGTGGCATTGTTTTGGAAAATCACTAATTTTGAAGCGATAAAACAGGCAGGTCATGATTCAACAACTCCCCACATACCTTTCGCGCGCCCTCTCGATGGCGCTCCACCCCTTGGTGATGCCCCTCTATTTGGTTGCGCTGCTCTTTACGCAGACCTCTTTCGCCCTCTTCCCGCTGAAGGTGAAGTGGTACTTGGGTGGCGCTGTGGTGCTCTATGGAACGCTGATTCCGATGGTGGCCGTGGGGGCATTGCGTTACTTCGGAAAGCTCCGCGACCTCCATATCCACGACCGAAGGGAGCGTATTCTCCCCCTGCTGATCGGTGCGGTGGCCTATCTCGTCTGTGCCTTTGTGGTGGCCAAAGTGCCCCAGGCAGACTTCCTGCGTAAATTTATGGTGGCGGCTGCCTGCTGCGAATTGCTTTGTTTGGTCGTTTCGAGCGAGTGGAAGATCAGCCTTCACATGACCTCGATCGGTGCGGCTGTGGCGCTCATGGTGGTGATGAATACGCTCGGCATGACGCAACTTTTCAGTTGGCTCTTGTGGAGCATCGCAGCCGCCGGATTGCTCGCCTCGGCACGGCTCTACCTCGGACACCACAATCCGTGGCAGATCGTTGCCGGCTTTGCGGGTGGTTTTGTGCTGACGCTCGTAGCCCTGTTCTGGTTGTAGGAAGTTGCCCCGATAATAGTAGAAGTTGTCTAACAAGGTGATTTTGGCGTCACACTCGCCCTCAAAATCCTCACATACGCTTTAGTATGCTGCGGTTTTTCGGGCTTCGCAGGCCTAAAAATCCCTCTTGTTATACAACTTCTAACGAAACGAGGCTGCTCAACAAACACTTGTTGGGCAGCCTCTACTATGTTTCGGTCGGGCTTAATCAAGATAGCCCATCCTTACCAGCAACTCGCGGATGCGACGCCAATCGGCAGCCGGACGACGCTCCCCATCCAGGAAACAGGTCGGGCAACCCAAGGCGCTGTCGTCGATCAAAAGGTCGGCGTGAATCTTGGGCGAGGTGGTCCAGCGCTCTTGCGTGGGGTTTTCGTTCACGGCCCACAGCGGAATATCGTGCTTACGGAACCAAGCCAGCGCATCCTCCAGCAACTGGTCGTGGCGCATGGTCCAAAGGATCAGTTTGTCGCCTTGGGCAACAAGCTCCTTCAATACGGGCACGGCACCGATATCATCGCCCACCTCGGGGTAGGCGTGGGTGACGACCGTGCCGTCAAAATCAAGGGCTATGATAGCTTCGCGGATGGCCATGATCGCTATTTTTTATTCGTGAGCAGACGACGGAAGAACTTCGTAATGCGTTTGCGGTAGCTCTTCTCGCGGTATTCGGTCTCTCCGTAGCCATAGCCGTAACCATAGCCGTATCCGTAACCATAGCCATAACCGTAGCCGTGGCGACGGGTGTGCGAACCGTTGAGGACGATCGACATGTTGTGGAACTTCTTCTCCTGGTGCAGACGCTCGATATCGGGCAGCTGACGACGATCCAGAATACCCTCGCGCACGACATACATCGTGACATCCACCAGGCGGTCGCAGATGATGGCATCGGCTACCGACATCGAGGGGGTTGAGTCGATGAGTACAAAATCATAGCGCTTGCGCAGCTCCTCGATGAGCTTATCCAGCTGCTCCGAGAGCAACAGCTCGGCCGGGTTGGGGGGCTGGATGCCGGCGTAGATCACGTCGAAATTCTCGTGCAGGTTCGACTGCTCGATCAGGTCGTTGATCGTGTAGGCACCCGTGAGGTAGCTCGATATACCGCGCTTGCTCTTGCCGTGACCCATCTGGGTCGAGAAGGCGTGACGGCGCAGGTCGAGATCGACCACAATCACGCGCTTGCCGGCCGTGGCTAAGGTCATTGCAAGGTTCGTGGCTACGAAGGTCTTACCGGCGTGCGGATTCGACGAGGTGAAGAGGATACACTGCATCTTGTAACCCTCCTTGCCCGAGGTGACACCCATGAAGGTCATGTTCGAGCGCAACATACGGAAGGCCTCCGAAATGGCATCGCGGCCCGCCTCACGGACGGCTACGCCCTGCTTCGTAAGGGCCGACTGCTCCGCCTGCGGAATATCGCCCAGGTAGGGGACAGTGGTGTACTTCTCGATGTCACGACGACCGCGGATCGAGGTGTCGAGCATGCCGAGCAGGAAGAACAGACCGAACGGAATGGCTGCACCCAGCATGAGCGCCATGGCCAGGATGACCATCTTGCGCGGAGCGATCGGGCTGTTTGAACCGTAGGCCAGGTCGATGATGCGGGCATTCGGCTCGGCAATCACATAGTTGAGCTGCGTCTCCTCCTGTTTGTTCAGCAGGTAGAGGTACAACTC
>CAYOEE010000091.1:0-6410 GCA_964402935.1 uncultured Alistipes sp.
TACCGCAACATCGTTCTGATTCCCGCCTCGGCACACGGCACGAATCCCGCTTCGGCAGCCATGGCCGGCATGAAGATCGTCACCGTGGCTTGCGACGCAAACGGCAATATCGACGTCGAGGACCTGAAGAAGAAGGCCGAGGAGTATAGCTCGGAGCTGTGTGGCCTGATGGTCACCTACCCCTCGACGCACGGCGTCTTCGAGAGCGGTATCCGCGAGATTGTCGATGCGATCCACGACGCTGGCGGCATGGTCTATATGGACGGTGCAAACATGAACGCTCAGGTGGGTCTGACGAATCCGGGCTACATCGGCGCCGATGTCTGCCACCTGAACCTGCACAAGACCTTCGCCATGCCGCACGGCGGTGGTGGCCCGGGTGTAGGCCCGATCTGCGTCTGCGAGGCACTGAAGCCCTTCCTGCCGACCCACCCGATCGTGGCCACGGGCGGTGAAGAGGGCATCACGGCGGTCGCCTCGTCGCCTTGGGGCTCGGCACTGCTGCTCCCGATCACCTATGGTTATATCAAGATGCTCGGTGAGGAGGGTCTGAGAAAGGCTACCGAGATGGCCATCGTCAATGCCAACTACATGGCCTCGGCCCTCGCCTCGGAGTACCGCACCTACTACACCGGTCAGACGGGTCGCGTGGCACACGAGATGATCCTCGACCTGACGAATTTCAAGAAGGACTACAACATCGACTGCGGCGACATCGCCCACCGCCTGATGGACTACGGCTTCCACGCCCCGACCCTCTCGTTCCCCGTGCATGAGACGCTGATGGTCGAGCCTACGGAGTCCGAACCAAAGGAGGAGATGGATCGCTTCATCGAGACGATGATCCGCATCAAGCGCGAGTGCGAGGCTGCTGTGGGCCAGGAGGATAACCCCGTGAAGATGGCACCCCACACGGCCGAGGAGCTGTGCGGCGAGTGGTCGCACCCCTACACGCGCGAGGAGGCCGCCTATCCGCTCGAGTGGGTTCGCGTTGCGAAGTTCTTCCCCTTCGTCTCGAAGATCGACAACGGCTACGGCGACCGCAACCTGGTTTGCGTGAATCAGGAGTAAGCCTTCGCGGCCATCCGCAAAAACAAGGACTTCCGGCAGGGTTCTGACGGAAGTCCTTGTTTTTGCCTCCTCCTTGTGGGTATTGTTTTTAATACCACACGGGAAAGGGGGCTAAAGGGTACTAAAGGTTGCTAAAGGAGGCTAAAGGATTTTCTTATTATCATTATCGCCTTTAATCACCCTTAATCACCTTTAATCGCCTTTATCTATAGCCTAAAATTGTTAATGTTGCATAATTTCTGTTACATTATCAAACTCCACCATACAAAACACATCGTTTACGCGGAATGTCAAACGAATCTTATCGTAGCGCTTTTCCGGTTTTACACCAATCCATTTCGTTTCGAGCGTTTGGGGGGCTATTCTGAAGAAATCATAATCTGCATATTCGGCATAAACAGCCGCAGCATTCTGAGCCCGATATATTTGGCTATTGGCTTTCTGCATCTCATTTTGATAGATTTGATATTCTAAGTATCCATCTTTTGTTGTTGATGACGATGACCCATAAGCCAAACCATACTGATTCGCCGAGGCACTTCCATTCGTATTGGAATGATAATTTTCTCGGGCAGCGGCAGCACCTGCTGCACCATACACACTGGCAGCACCGCCATAAACACCGGCAGCATAACCATTGGTGTTAGCTCCATATGCGCCAGCGGCCGTAGCTCCTGCCGCACCATATACAGCAGCAGCCGAAGCGGAAGCGGATGCATTCGTGTTCACATTCACATTGGCATCTTGATGGGCATACGAGCGAGCTGACTGTGCATAATTAGAGGTTTGGCTTGCTGCAGAAGATGCCGTGGAAGAGGCTTTATGCTCAGCTAGTTTCTCTTGAGCTGAAGCATAGTCAGAAAAAATACCGGCAAATGCACGATGCGACAATACGCTATTCTCCTCTATACTTTTCGTCTTTCTAATATACTCCACTTTAACGTCTGATATATCACAAGCGAAATCTTCCCCTTCGAGGTCATTATAGATTTTTAAATCAAAATAATCAAAATAAGTACGGCGTTCCGCCAACTCTGATTGAGATGAGCCTGACGAGACCACACCCGCAATTGCGGCTGCGATACCACCTAAAACCGCCCCTGTAGTAGAACCACCAACGCTCGTAACCAAAGAGCCTCGTCTAAAACCGACAGACATTCGGATAGGCAATTTTGTTTCAGTCCAAACCTCTTTCAACAAACACGTTGAAATAACTCCATCTTCACGATTCTCAAATCGACCGAGAGGTAACCCATTCACATAGTTCACCTTTTCAACAATCGCCCCATTCCCATTATAACGTACCATGAGTCCATCAAGGACACCCATATTATAAATACATTCCGCCGAAATGTTTCCATTCTCGTAAAAAACACATTTTCCGTTACGAATTCCCTTTTCCAGAAAAGATGAAGCCGTCAACATTTCGCCGGAATAAACATTAACAGCACCTGTATAAACATCGTTTTCAACAACACCCTCGACGATCACATTTCCCGCGGGCGTATATTCTGAATAGTAGCCCTCTCTTACACCATGCTTAAATTCGGTTTTAAACGCGACATTACCGGATTCATAATATCCGATTTGCACACCGTGCGCTTCTCCATTCTCGTAAAAATTTTCAAATTCTTTATTACCGTTACGATAATAACTGATTAACGATTTGAATTTCGACTTATCATCATCATATGCATCGATAATCTCCGCTACACCTTCACATCTCAGCACGCCATCCATATAAAAACTCTTAAATCTTGTCGGATAAAGAGGCGAAGACGGTCGTACAACCACTCGGTAATAAGTCGCAAAGGATGGATGATCAACACCCTTCCATGATTGATCATAATACAACGTATCCACCTTTTGCGCATAGCCGGATAGCACTTGTAACAGACAGAGTAACAACAACACTCTTTTCATAACATTATGTTTTGTTGCCGTTCCAACTCCTTGAACGACTATTATGGGTAAACAGAAAGTGTGGAGTTGATTTCGTTTATTAAGTAGAAGGTTGTGGAATGACCCGACCAAAACAAACGCTACAATGCCCCACACCTGAATAGTATGGGGATACACAAGAAATGTGCACAGCCACATAGCTATACAAGAAATGAGTGCTGTTCGTTCGTCCTTTGGTCTTGAAAACTTCCACATTTTCTACTTAGGACCGCGAAAACACTTTCAATATGTCTGCTATTTATCCAATAGCACCACAAAATTAAAAAGATTTTTCGAAACGAACAACACTCCTGCGGGACATTGTTTAGAAAGAATAGCAAAATCGCCTTTCTTTTAGAAGCTGTTTGAATTTGTTTGCGAAATAATTTTACAGCTTTTTTGTGGCTATTTTTTCGCGTAATTCGAGGCGCATAGGGGTTCCTATGTAACGAGAATTACGCGAAAAAGGAGTCGGAAAGAGCGTAAAAGAATGAAGCAAATAAATTTTAAACAGCTTCTTAGATAACACGACGGGGACATCGCGGTCATTTTTTCAATACAAGAAGTAACACCATTCAACAGCATACCCACTCGATACTGCATTATATCGCGTTGCTATATAGCAACAGAGCCCGCTTCATCGCGGGTATTGTTTTTAATACCCACGGGAAAAGGAAGCTAACGGCAATTAAAGGAATAAAGGCGATTAAAGGAATCCTTTAGCAACCTTTAGCTCCCTTTAGTCACCTTAAAAAAGATTTCTTTTCCCGATTCAAATCAAAAATATCCCTCAAAATTTGGCAAGAAGAGGGAAATAGGTTACTTTTGCGCTGCAAAACAACGAATAACAACACATTAAATAAAGAAAACTGCTATGAAAGTTGCTCAAAATAAGATGGTGGCTGTAGATTACAAGCTCACCGTTGATGGTCAGGTAGCCGATCAGTCGCGTCCGGGTCAGCCCCTGGAGTTTATCTTCGGTACGGGTATGTTGCTGCCGAAGTTCGAGGCTGCCATCGAGGGCAAAGAGCCGGGTGAGAAGGTGGCCTTCACGCTCGCTCCGGCCGATGGTTACGGCGAGATTATCGAGCAGGCGATTGTCGATCTTCCGAAGGATATCTTCATAGTCGATGGCAAACTGGCCGAGGATATTCTCTTCGTAGGTTCGCAGATTCCGATGGCCGATGCGCAGGGCAACCGCATGCTCGGCGTTGTGAAGGAGGTTGGCGAGACGACCGTCAAGATGGACTTCAACCACCCGATGGCCGGCAAGACCCTCAACTTCGAGGTCGAGGTTATCTCGGTACGCGACGTGACGCCCGAGGATCTGCAGGGCAACTGCTCGTGCGGTCACTGCGGTGGCGAGTGCGAGGGGGATTGCGGTGATAGCTACGGCCACGAGCACCACGAGGGGTGTGATTGCGGTCACTGCCACTAAAAATGTAAAGGGAGCCGCAAGGCTCCTTTTTTTATGGCATCGTATCAATGTTTACCTTACGTCAATACTTATTTTCCATAGAAGACCCCTACGGTTTGTTCCGCACACTCGACGATCTTGTATTCGAACGCGATGCGGCGGGGCGGATTCGTTACATGGTTGGGAATACGGCCGTGAACTTTCCGGTGCATCGAGCCGGTGCAAAGTACAGCCTGCGTTGCTACTTCCACCCCACGAAGCGCCTGAAGCGCATCTATGGCGAAGAGTTGCTCGAACGGGAACTCTTCCTCTACGACACGCCACCACACGGGCGCTGGGTCGATGTCGTATTGACCCCTTGGATCGAGGGCGAGGAGCTGGGAGCGGTAGTGCGCAGGGCTGCCACGCAAGCCGATCGAGCCACACTGGAGGCGCTCTCGGAGCGTTTCGACGACTTCGCGCTCAATCTGCTCCGCGCTCCGTGGGCACATGGCGACCTAAAGCCCGAAAACATCCTGGTCACACCCGCAGGCGAACTGCGCCTGATCGACCGCGATGCGATGTTCCTGCCCGAAATGCAGGGCGAAAACTCACCCGAACTGGGGACGGCCGCCTACCAACATCCGCGTCGCTCGGCAGCGGATTTTCACGCTTCGATCGACGATTTCTCGGTCGCTCTCCTCTCCACGGTGCTACGCGCCCTGAGCCTCGATCCGTCGCTCTATGCCCGCTATGCCGATCGGGACGGGCTACTTATTGACACACAACACCTTTCGACCGACGAAGCCCTGCGCGAAATACTCCATCTTTTCGAACGCGAAGGGCTTACAATTCCCTACCGTATCGCCCGCACCCTGCTCCGTATAGGCCCCTCGACCCTGAGCGCACTACGCTGGTTGGAGTTGCGCGGCAAAACTTTTGCTACAAGCAACGAAGAGCTTCCGGAGCTTTACTATGCCCGCGAGGGGCTTTGCGGATTCCGCACCGAGGAGCGCATCGTCATCCCGCCCATGTTCGACGACGGGCGCGACTTTAGCGAGGGGCTTGCAGCCGTGCAATTGGGCACAACGTGGCACTTCATCGACCGCACGGGACGGATGGTCCTGCACCTGCCGTCGGGCCACACCGTCAAACCCTTTCGCGCAGGCCGAGCCCGCATCTACACCGAAGATTCGATGTACGAAATCGACTCGGCGGGAAATCGCTTTGAAAATTAAGGCAAAACCGTTATATTTGCGTTTTGATAGCCACCAAAACGGTATGAGAAATCTGACTCTACAGGAGATCAAGGCGGTGCAGCGCTTAGGCACCACCGCCGAAGATTGGTCAAAGATCCTCGTTACGGAGGATTTCAGCCCCGAACAGCTGCAACAGAGCCGCTTAGGCGGAACAATCGAGCTGCACAACGGGGCACGCATCATACGCTCCTATGTGGCCAACTACCGCATCGGGGCACGCACCGTGATCGAACAGGTCACGGCGTTGCAGTGCCGCGAAAGCTCCACCTTCGGCGGAGGGGTCGAGGTTGCCACGATGAACGAGTGCGAAGGGCGCAAGGTCAAACTTTGCGACTGCCTGAGCGCCCAGGTGGCCTATATGATGGCACTCTATCGCCACCGTCCCCTGTTGATCGAACGACTCGACCGTTTGGTCGAGGAGGCCTCCGAAATCCACCGCGACACGATGGGCTCGGTGGGCGAAGATTGCACCATCTCGGGTGCCCGATTCCTGCGCGAGGTGCGCATCGGCAACCGCGTTACGATCGACGGTGCTTCGGCACTCGTAAACGGCACGGTGCTCGACGATACCACGATCGGGGTCGATGTCAAGGCTTATGATTTCATCCTTTGCGAAGGTTCGAAGGTGGCCAACGGTGTGACCATCGAGCGTTGTTTCATCGGCGAGAGTTGCACGCTGGACAAGGGATTCACGGCGGCCGAGTCGCTCTTTTTTGCCAACTCGCACTGCGAGAACGGCGAGG
>CAYOEE010000092.1:0-6333 GCA_964402935.1 uncultured Alistipes sp.
AGCGGCTATGATCCGGTCCCTTAATCCATCGCCTATGCCCTTCTCGATTGATGTGCTGCAAAGGCGCCTGGCGGGGCTTCCGATGGTTCGTATCGTCCCCTTTTTTGCACTCGGTATTTTGTTGCAGTACCACCTCGTGTTGAACGTATGGTGGCTCTTGGCGCTCTTTGTCTTGTGTGGTCTTGGAGCGTTGTTGCGTGGTTCGACGGCGTGCCGTATGCTCTTTTTGGTGGTTGCGGGTTATCTGGTTGCCGAGTTGCAACCCCGCCCGATGCCGATTCCTACGGATCGAAGGCTGGAGCTGGAACTGCGCCTGACCGATGACGGAACAAGTCGAGGCGATCGGTTGCGCTACGAGGCCGAGATTGTGCGTTGGCGGGAGTTGCAGGCCTCGGTGTGGCACGGCTCTGCCGGACGCCTTTGGCTCTATGCCGATACGACGCAACAACTCACGGGCGGATCGCACCTTTCGCTGCAAAAACGCATCTATCCCTTTCGAGCCGACTCGACGGCCTTCCATCGCTTGATGGAGCTGCGCGGCTATCGGGGGCGTTGCTACCTCTCGCTGGCCGAGGAGCTGTTGTGCGAGGAGGTCGAACGGGGGAATCTGCACCTCGCCACCTCGCGCCTGATGCGTGCGCGACTCGGCGAAAAGAGCGATCGGGCGGCTGTCGTGCAGGCCATGACCGTGGGTGATCGCAGCGGAATTCATGCGGCGTTGCGTGCCGACTATGCCCGTAGCGGAATGTCGCATCTGTTGGCCCTTTCGGGACTTCATACGGGTATGCTCTTTCTGTTGTGCAACCTGCTGTTGGGGGGGCTGGGGTTGATTCACCACGGCCATCGGGTGAAAAACCTGGTTGTCGTGGCGGCTGTTTGGCTCTTTGTGGCGGCGGCCGACTTCCCGCCCAGTGCCGTGCGTGCCGCCGTGATGTGCACGATCCTGCAATGGGCACGTTTCTCCTCCTCCTATTACCGCACCCTGAACGGATGGGCTGCCGCTGCGTTGTTGTTGCTTGCCGTTGCGCCTCACTACCTCTTCGATATCGGATTCGAACTCTCGTTCCTGGCCGTGGCGGGCATCCTTGTGGTGGCTGTTCCGCTCGCTCGTCGCCTCCGCACACGCTATCGGGCGCTTAATTGGTTACTCGATATGCTGATCGTGAGCTTCGCAGCCACCCTTTTGACCCTTCCGTTGTCGGCCTACCGATTCGGAATCCTTCCCTGGCTCGGCATTTGGATCAGCCCTGCGGCTGTGCTGCTCGGCATGGGGATTGTGGCCCTGGGACTGGTGGTGTTGCTCGTTCCCTTCTTGACACCGATAGTGCGTCCCGTGCTGCTTTTGTTGGCCGAGTGGCAGAATCAGTTGGCTCATTGGGCCGCTTCGGTTGAGTGGGCCGTGGGGGAGGCATACCCTTCGCAAGGCGTTGTGTGGGCATTTTATCTGATTTTCTTGCTGGTGGTGCTCTTTATTGCCGGTTTAGATCGAAAAAAAAGTGTACATTTGTAAATCAAGTGTAAAGGGGAGGTCTGAACGATGCTGACACACGAAGAATATCGGTTGCTCTGCACGACGGAGGTGCGCGAGGCGATTCTTGGGAACCGCGACCGCGATCCGTTGCGTGTGGCGATGGATCGTTCGATTCCCGAATCGCGGCTGGTCGCTACGCAACTCAAGTATCTGGAGCGGGCACGCACGAAGCTCCCGGCCTATGCCGAGGCGTGCTGCATCTTGCCACCGCGCGCCTTTGAGCAGGCCTCCAGCGAAGCGTGTGCCGCCCATAAACCGATCGAAGGCGATCGGGTCTTGGACCTTACCTGCGGCCTGGGGGTCGATGCGCGTTCGCTCGCTGCCCGCTTTCGGGAGGTGGTAACCCTGGAGCGTAACGAGGTGTTGGCCGAGGTGGCGCGTGAAAATTTCCGCAGGCTCGGCGTGGAGAATGTGACGGTCGTTACGACCACGGCCGAGGCGTATGTCGCCACCTGCAAGGAGCATTTCGATTGGATCTATGCCGACCCCGACCGTCGCTCGGAGACGGGTAAGAAGTTGGTGCGGTTGGAGGATTGTTCGCCCGATGTGGTGGCGCTTATGCCCCGCCTCAGGGAGCTTTCGCCCCGCTTGTGTTTGAAAAACTCACCCCTTTTCGACGTCGATGAGGCGCGGAGAATCTTCCCGTCGTGTGCCGTGGAGGTTGTTTCGCTCGGTGGCGAGTGCAAGGAGGTGCTGATTCTTGTGGGGGAGGATGTCCCTGCGCAATGTACGGCTACGGCTCTCGGTCTGGGGAGTTTTGCGGTGAGGGAGGCGTGTTCGCTCCCCGCTCCACCCGCGTTCGATCCTGCGGCGTATCGCTACCTGATTCAGCCCGATGTGGCGTTGCAGAAGAGTCGCCTGGTGCGTCGCTATTTGTGGCAAAAGGCCGATTGTTGGAGCGAAAACGGGTATGGTTTTGCCGTGGAGCCGATCGAGGGTCTGCTGGGGCGTCAAGCAGCTATCGAGCGCATCGAACCGTTCGACCCCAAGGGGTTGAAGCGGGCGCTGAAGGGACATCGGGTCGAGCTGCTCAAGCGCGACTTTCCGCTCTCGATCGAGGAGTTGCGCCGTCGCCTGGGGGTGAGCGCCGGCGATGAAATGCGCCTTGCCTTCACAAAAATCGGTGCTGCCTATTGGACAATTTGGTTAAAATAAGTAGTTTTGTAAAAAGTCCCCAAATCGGTATGAACTTCAAAGAACTATACCCCTTCTTCACCGAGACGATCTTCAACCGCGAGGATCGCAGTTGGAAGAATCCGGTGACACGCACCCTGGTGCGCATCTACAAGCTCCTTTTCTACATGGTGCGCGGTATGTTGAACCACGGTACGCTCGTTCGCAGTGCCGCCATGACCTACTACACGATCACGTCGCTCGTGCCGATCGTGGCCGTGGCTTTTGCTCTGGTGAAGGGTTTCGGCCTGGCCGATACGATGGTTTCGTCGCTCTACGGGCTCTTTCCGCAGTACCCCGAGGTGATTGATTATGTGGTTTCGTTTGCCGAGAATGCCTTGGCACGCACGCAGGGCGGATTGATGGCCTCGGTGGCGTTGCTGATGTTGTTCTGGTCGGTCATTCAGCTTTTCAGTGCCATCGAGAGCGCCTTTAACAACATCTGGGAGGTGAAGACCACGCGCAGCATCGCCCGCCAATGGAGCGACTACCTGGCCGTGACGCTCATCGTGCCGATTCTTTGGATTGTGGCCTACGCCACGGGCAGCCACCTGGAGGATGTCTTGCAGGATACCTGGTACTTCAATCTCTTGTCGCGCCTCTTGTCGATGATCTTCATGTGGCTGATGTTCACCTTGTTGTATCTGATTATCCCGAACGCGAAGGTGAAGTTTAAGAGTGCTCTGACGGCCGGTATCGTAGCCGGTACGGCCTTCCTGCTCTTCCAGTGGGGTTATGTCTATCTGCAAAAGTCGATGACCTCGTACAATGCCATCTACGGTAGCTTTGCCGCCCTGCCGCTCTTCCTTTTGTGGGTGCAGATTTCGTGGCAGATTCTGCTTATTGGTGGCGAGCTTTCGTTTACCTTCCAGAACATCACCCGCTTTGGCGAGGAGCACGAGTGGCAGCGAATCAGCTACGACCAGCGTCGCAAGGTGATGTTGGCCACGATGCTGATCATTGTGCGCCACTTCCGCCATCAGGGCGGAGCACTCTCGGCTCAGGAGATTCGTCGGGAGCTGAATCTCCCGACCCGCATCATCAACGATGTCTTGTTCCGGCTCACGAAGGCGGGACAGCTGATCGATGCCCGCCAAAGCAAAGATGAGCGCGAAGTCTCCTATGCGCCGGCCTACGACATTTCGCGCATGACCCTCTATGGGGTGCTCTCGGCCGTGGAGAACCACGGGGATAACCCCCTCGAATTTGACGAACTGAGCGACCTGAAGCGCGTGGAGGATATCCTTGATGCGATCAAGCAGGACTCGCTCAACTCCCTGCATAACGTGCTTTTAATCGACCTGATACGATGATTCGACGTGTTGTGTTGATCGGTAGCGGCAATGTGGCCGAGAGCCTGGCCTGTGCTTTGGCCGCGTGCGAGGGGGTGGAGTTGGTGCAACTCTACGCCCGCAACCCTGAACGTGGCGCTGCGGTGGCTGCGCTGGGTGGTACGACCCACACGACCGATCCGGCATCCATCGACCGCACGGCCGATCTGTATCTGATTGCCGTGAGCGATCGGGCGGTGGAGGAGGTGGCCGAGCAGTTGCCGATTCCGCGCACGGCGATGGTGGCGCATACGGCGGGCAGCGTATCGCTTGAGGCACTGAAAAGCTATCCGCATCGAGCCATCTGTTACCCCTTTCAGGGCTTCTCGGTGGGTCGCAAGGCCGATTTTCGGCAGATACCCCTCTTCCTGGAGGTGGCCGATCGAGCCGATTGGGTGTCTTTGGAGCGTTTTGCCCTGCGTCTTAGCGATCAGGTCTATGAGGCGGACTCGGCAAAACGTAAAAAAATCCACCTGGCGGGGGTGATCGCCAACAATTTTGTCAATCAACTCTACGCTACGGCCACCGACCTGCTCGGAGAGGCAGACCTGCCGTATGAGGTGCTTAAACCCTTGATCCGCGAGACGGCCGCCAAGGCGCTCGATTGTTTGCATCCGGCTTTGGTGCAGACCGGTCCGGCCAAGCGAGGCGATCACGCCACGCAGGAGGGACACCTCGCCCTTTTGAGCGAGCATCCCCGCCTCAAACAGATCTACGAACTCTTAAGCCAAACAATATGGGAAACTTCAAAGAAGATATAGCCCGCATCGAAGCGATGATCTTCGATGTGGACGGCGTGATGACCGACGGTCGCATCATCCCCACCGCCGAGGGGGATTTTATTCGTTGCTACAACTGCAAGGACGGCTATGCGCTGGCCTATGCCATTCGTCACGGTTATCGTGTGTGCGTCATTACGGGTGGTTACGGCAAGATTCTGGAGCGGCGTCTGCGGATGCTCGGCATGCGGGATTTCTACATCGACTGCATGGATAAGATTTCGACCCTGCGCGAATACATGAAAAAGTATAACCTGAATCCCGAAAATGTCCTCTATATGGGTGACGATATTCCCGACCTGGAGTGTATGCGCGAGGTGGGTATGCCGGTCTGTCCGGCCGACTCGGCGGCCGAGGTAATCGAATGCTCGCGCTACGTTTCGGAGTTCGAGGGCGGACGTGGTGCTGTGCGCGATATCGTGGAGCAGGTACTGCGCGCCCGTGGCGATTGGGCCAAGAGCTCGGAGGGAGTAACCCCCTCATCGCTCGTCGCTTCACGGTAGAGTTCAAAATTGTTACTGCTAGTGAGAATCAAGGGCTTGGTTCTCACTATTTTTTTGGACATTTCACCTCTTTTTATTATCTTGCATGAACTAAAACAGCGACTATGAATGCCAAGTACGATTTCAAAACAGACGAGAAGGGATATCTTCCGTTAATTCAAACCCGAATGATGCAGGTAATCATGGAGGCTTTTGACAGCATGGTTCCGTTAAATGTCGATTTATATGAGATGATCAAGGGCCTGGATGAAGAGAGGTTGTTTTCAGTGATTGAAAACGAGCTTGAAATGGAAATCGACAAAGATAAAAGGTGTTCGGTTCGCACCCCTGATGACATCATAAATCTGATGGCAGAGATCATGCCTGAAGAGCAAATAAGGGTGTATTACATGAAGATATTGCTTATCAATCTACGAAGAACGAGGGATGAGCGCATCGAAAATGGGGTTGATGCAACCGATATTGATGAGGCCATCATGGATCTTGAGATGGAGTTGATGGTGGAGGAGAATGACGAGGCAAAAGCAATATATGCTGAAATGATGAAAATGTTCGATAATGAGAACGAAGAGTCCGGAGATGATTACGAGGAGGAGAGTGATGAGGAGTATGAAAGAAATTTCCGTCAATCGCTCAATAATATCGCCCGGACTTTGAACGTTGAACAAATCGTATATCTGTGGAATGAGGGTGTAGAACTCGATACACTTGATGACGATGACTTGTATATATACAAGGAAGTGTTGGCCATACACGGCGTGTCAGTATCCGAAATGGAGGATGCAGAGGCAATTGATAGAAGATTGAAGATTCAATACGACGTTGAGCATAATCTGATACGTTGTATTGGGTAATTTAGAAGCTGTTTAAAATTTATTTGCTTCATTCTTTTACGCTCTTTCCGACTCCTTTTTCGCGTAATTCTCGTTACATAGGAACCCCTATGCGCCTCGAATTACGCAAAAAAATAGCCACAAAAAAGCTGTAAAATCATTTCGCAAACAAATTTTAAACAG